>JBKJLJ010000138.1:0-3113 GCA_046597015.1 Bryobacteraceae bacterium | reverse complement strand
GCCTTCGCGTTCGCGGAGGCTACCTCTTTGAACTGCCCGTCACCTGGTACGCCCAGAAGCAGGCCTGGGACGCCTCTCCCGGCTACGAGGATCATAAAGGAGTCCATCTCACCCGTGCCGTCGAAGCCAGTTGCCTGCAGTGCCACGCCAGCCAGGTTCGCCCGGTGCTCGGCACCCAGAACCGTTTCGGCTCGCCGCCCTTCCTTGAAAACGGCGTCGCCTGCGAACGGTGCCACGGTCCCGGCAGCGAACACGTTCAGTCCCCGGCCCAATCCAAAATGGTCCACCCCGCCCGTCTCGACCCGGAACGCCGCGACGCCGTCTGCAGCCAATGCCATCTAACCGGCGAAGCCCGCATCGAACGCCCCGGCCGCAAGTTCGCCGAGTTCCGCGCCGGCGACCGGCTCTCCGACGTAGCCACCTACTTCGTCTCGAAAATGGGGCGCCGCGATTTGAAGGTCACGAGCCACGTCGAAAAACTCGCCGCCAGCGCCTGTAAAACCGGAGCCGGCGACGCCCTCTGGTGCGGCACCTGCCACGACCCCCACACCAACGCCGATAACTCCCAACCGGCCTGCGTCGGCTGTCACGCCGCCGCGCATCGCCAGCAGGAACGCTGCGTCACCTGCCATATGCCCCGCTCGAAAGCCGTCGACGCCAACCACGGAGTCATGACCGATCACAGCATCCCCCGGAAGCCGAACCGCGAGCCCCAGCCGACGCTTGAATCTCTAGTCCCGTTCCTCGGCTCCGGCGACGACCGCGCGCTCGGCCTCGCCTACGCCGAACTCGGCGACCCCCGCGCCAAAGCCTATCTCCTCCGCGCCGTCCCGCAAGACTGGCCCGTCCAACTCCGTCTGGCCGTTCTGGAACCCGACCCCGCCCGCGCCTCTCAACTCTACGAATCGGTTCTCCGCAGCAACCCATCCGAGCCCGCCGCCCTCGTCAATCTAGGAACCCACCTGGCCCGTCAAGGGCGAACGCTCGAAGCCGGCCGCTTGTGGGATCGGGCCCTGCTCTCGAATCCCGCCCTCGAAGACGCCGTCCTAAACCTCACCCAAATCCGCCCCGCCAAAGACTCCCGTCTCCTGCTCCAAAAATATCTCGAAGTCAACCCCGTCTCCCGCAAGGCGCTCAGCCGGTTGGCCGAACTGAGTACTTCTCGGTAGCATTGGAGTCAGCGTGCTCCGCTTCGTCCTCTTCCTCATCACCGCCGTCGCCACCGCCGCCCCTCCGCCTATCCGCTTCGAAGAAATCGCTGCTCAATCCGGCCTCCGCTTCGAACTCCAGAACGGCGAGGCCGGTGGCTTCCATCAAATCGAACTCACCCTCGGCGGCGTCGCCGCCTTCGATTACAACAACGACGGCTGCACCGACATCTTTTTCTCGAACGGGGCCGCCATCCCCTCCCTCCGCAAAACCAGCCCCAAGTTCTCCAATCGCCTCTTTCGCAACAACTGCAACTTGACATTCACTGACGTCACCGCCGAAGCCGGCCTCGCCGGGGAAGGCTACGCCATGGCCGTCGCCACCGCCGACTTCGACAACGACGGCTTCGCCGACCTTTTCGTCGCGGGCGTCAAAGGCAACACCCTCTATCGAAACCTGGGCAACGGCCGCTTTGCCGACGCCCGCCTGGCCACCTCCGGCGCTCCGAAGTGGGCTGTCTCCGCCGGCTGGTTCGATTACGATAACGACGGCTGGCTCGACCTCTTCGTCGCCAACTACGTCGTCTGGGACGCCGCCACCGAGCCCCGCTGCGGCCCTCCCGAACGACAATACTACTGCCATCCCAACGCCTACCAAGGCCTGCCCAACCAACTCTTCCATAACAATCACGACGGCACCTTCACCGACGTCTCCGCCGCCTCCGGCATCGGCCGCCAAATCGGCAAAGGCATGGGCATCTCCTTCGCCGACATGGACGGCGACGGCCTCACCGACATCTTCGTCGCCAACGACTCCGTCCGCGGCCTTCTCTTCCAAAACCAAGGCAACGGTAAATTCATCGAGATCGGCCTCGAAGCCGGAGTCGCCCTCCGCGACGACGGCTACGCCATCGCGGGCATGGGAGCCGATTTTCGCGATCTCGACAACGACGGCAAACCCGATCTCCTTGTCTCCGGAATCATCAACGATTCCTTCCTCCTCTTTCGCAATCTTGGCGGGAAGAACGGCTTCGAAGACTTCGCCCAGCGCACGGGGCTCCTCATGAGCACCCGCCAACTTACCGGCTGGAGCCTTGGCATGTTCGACTTCGATAACGATGGTTGGAAAGACCTCTTCTTCGCCCTCGCCCATCTCATGCAGCTCGACCGCTACCTCGGCCGCGAATCCGCCCTCCCCAATCGCGTCTATCGCAACCTCGGCGGCCAGCGGCTCGAAGACGTCTCCGCCACCGCCGGCCCCGCCTTCCAATCCCCCGCCGCCCACCGCGGCGCCGCCTTCGCCGATTTCGATAACGACGGGCGCATCGACGTCGTCGTCACTGCCGTCAACGGCCCCGCCAAGCTCTTCCGCAACGTCACCGCCGGCCCCGCCCATTGGCTCGCCCTCCGCCTCCGCGGCGTCCGCTCCAACCGCCAAGGCCTCGGAGCCAAAATCCACCTTCGTCTTGCCGACGGCCGCCATCTCTACAATCACGCGACCACCGCCGTCGGCTACGCCAGCTCCAGCGAACCCCTCGTCCGCTTCGGCCTAGGCGCTCAAACCGCTGTCCCCCTGATCGAAATCCAGTGGCCCAGCGGCCGCCTCCAAAAACTGACGAACGTCGCCGCCGACCGCGTCCTTGACGTCACTGAGGACGGCGCGCCATGAAGCTCCTCCTCGCCGCCTTCCTCGCCGCGCTTCTTCTCGCCGCGCCCCCCTCCCCCGGCCAGCCCAGCTACGAAAAAGCCAACGCTCTCTTCGTCGCCCAGAAGTTCGCCGAGTCGCTCGCCGCAGTCGAAGAGGCCCTCCGCCTCGATCCCAAACTCATCCCCGCCCTCACCCTCCAAGCCAAACTCGCTATGGCCGCCAACCGCTTCGACCTCGCCAACCGCAGCCTGGAACGCGCCCTCGCCCTCGACCCCCAGGCCGCCTACGCCCAGTTCCTCTACGGCATGACCGCCTAC
>JBKJLJ010000229.1:0-6214 GCA_046597015.1 Bryobacteraceae bacterium | reverse complement strand
AGGTCGTTACCAAATGAGCCTGCTCCCTTTTTTTAAATCGAACCCGGATCCGACGGATCAGTGTGTCATCAACGAAGACCGCCGCCAGCTCCTGCGCGGAGGGCTTGGCGCGGTCGCGCTTTCGCAACTCCTCTCCGGCGCGACGACCACGGAAGGCGGCCTTCCAGGCCTCCCTCACTTCGCGCCCAAGGCCAAGCGAGTTATCTACCTCCACATGGTTGGCTCCCCGCCGCAGCACGATCTCTTTGATTGGAAGCCCAAGATGAAGGATTGGTTCGACAAGGATCTCCCCGAGTCTATTCGCAGCGGCCAGCGCCTTACGACGATGACCTCCGGCCAGTCCCGCTTCCCCATCGCCCCGACGGTTTTCAAGTTTGCCCAACACGGCAGGAATGGCATGGAGCTTTCGGAACTTCTCCCCTGGACGGCCAAAATGGCTGATGACATCACCCTGATCCGGTCCATGCATACCGAAGCCATCAACCACGAACCGGCCATAACGTTTATCCAGACCGGATTCATGATCGCCGGCAAGCCCTGCATCGGCTCCTGGGCCTCCTACGGCCTCGGCAGCATGAATAAGGATCTGCCTGCCTTTGTCGTCCTGAACGCCAAGCATACCCATCCTAAGGCCAATGTGCAGGCTATCTCGGCCCGCCTCTGGAGCGCCGGGTTCCTTTCCGGCCAGTACGCCGGCGTTCCGCTCCGCAGCGGCGGCGACCCTGTGCTTTACATCAGCAACCCCGACGGCGTCCCCACTCCGATGCGTCGCCGCATGTTGGACGCCCTAGGCGAAATGAATCAGATTACGGCCGAGCGTCTGAGCGACCCCGAAACTCGCACTCGTATCGCCCAGTACGAAATGGCGTTTCGCATGCAGGCCTCCGTCCCGGAACTCACCGACATCAAATCTGAGCCCGAGTCGACGTTCAAGCTCTATGGCGAAGCCGCTCGCGAGGGGGGGACGTTCGCCAACTCCGCCCTGATGGCCCGTCGCCTGGTCGAGCGCGGCGTCCGCTTCGTGCAATTGTATATGCGAGGCTGGGATGTCCATGGTCTTCTCCCGGAAGTCCTCCCTGCGCAATGTAAGGATG
The DNA here is from genome assembly GCA_046597015.1 of Bryobacteraceae bacterium. GTDB lineage: Bacteria > Acidobacteriota > Terriglobia > Bryobacterales > Bryobacteraceae. The sequence continues at coordinate 5,120 of JBKJLJ010000229.1, read as the reverse complement.
TCGACCAGGCCTGTTACGCGCTCGTCCAGGATCTGAAACAGCGCGGCATGTTGGACGATACGTTAGTCATTTTCGGCGGCGAGTTTGGCCGCACGATTTACTCCCAGGGGAAGTTAACCGCGACCGACTACGGACGCGATCATCACCCGCGCTGTTTCAGTTTGTGGATGGCCGGTGGCGGCACGAAGGGCGGTTACACGCATGGCGAGACCGACGAGTTTAGCTATAACATCGTGAAGGACCCGGTCCACGTCCGCGACTTCCAGGCGACGATGCTGCATCTTCTTGGCATCGACCACGAGCGCTTCACCTACAAATTCCAGGGTCTCGATCAAAAGTTGACAGGAGTCGAAAAGGCTCACGTCGTGAAGGCGATCTTGGCCTGACGGCCCCTGCTAGCGGACGAAAGCAGAGGCAGCGCCGGTTGGCCGGCTCGGCGTCGAATTCGGGGATTAGCTCGGCGCTTTCAGCCTCGGTTTCAGTCTACGACCAAACCCTTGATGGCTTACTCGACTCGAACCACGGGATACGCATCCCGATCCGGCTCTAAATACGGCGAGCGCTCGTACCACCACTGCAAACGAGCTCGTGGATTCGCCGCGAACTTGGCGTCACCAGCCACTTTTGCCTCAAACTCTGCCTTCAGTTGCGGATGCCGCCGGGCCATCTCCTGCGCGATCGGCTCGAACACATAGTCGGAGAAATACTCTTTCTGTTCGAAGATCGAGTTCATAAAGCCCCAGCGCACCAGTGCGTCCGGTGCCGCGGGCTCTAACAGGTTTAAGGCCACCCGCGCCGCGCGCTGGTTCATCGGCACGTAGACGCTTCCTGCGGGAATCGTCCGCTTTTCCTTCATTGCAAGCGCCTTAAAATCCACCGCCAGCCGTCCTTCGAAGGGCACTGTCGTCCACTTCGGCTCCTTCAGCCGATAGGTCGAAAACTCCCCGCGAATCTCCTTCGTCGTCCGCTCGAATTTCACCCCGTGCCACTCCAGCCGTTCAATCACCTCCGTCCATTCCGCCGGCACGTAGTAACCCTTTGGCATCGTAGCCGCCAGCGTCGTGTTCGTTCGGTCGAAAAGTTTTGTGGCGATATCCTCGGTGTCCTTCTGATATTCCAGCACGGTCGATCCGGTCAACGAACTCGGCCGCGCGACTGCCTTCAAGCCGCGAAACGTAAATGGCTTCGATTCGTCGCTGGGCGTTCCATCCAGATGCACTTTCGTCCCCCCACCGGCTAACGCAGCAACGGCTCGGTCCGCCTCGCGCACCGCTGCTTGCAGCGTCTTGGGGTCGCGAACTAGAATCTCAATCGACCGCCGCATGATGTTGTAGTGCCCCCAACTCCGGGTCTTGAATGTCTTCAAGCTATGCGTCTCGACCAGAAGCGCCGGCCGGTTCTGCACCGCTGCATAGCCGGTTGAATACCGTGGAATCAAGCTCTGGGCCTGGAAGCCGCTTTCCGGCCGGCCCCGTTGGCGGAACCCACCATACGGCCCCATCACATGCCCATCGGTCGTCATCGCATCCTGCAGCGCCGGCAGGTAACGTTCCCGCGTCCACTTCGCCAGGTTCTCCCAGATGTCCTGATTCATCGGGGCGTCAATTGTCACATCGTATTGGAAATCCGCCCCATCCGTCACGTGGTTGTCGATAAAAAAGTCCGGCAGCCAGGCGTTGAAAAAGCGCAGCCAAGCTCGCATTTCCGGCGCATCGGCTTTGATGAAATCGCGGTTCAAGTTCAGCCGCATCGCGTTTGCCCGAAAACCCATCTCCTTCGGCCCTTGTTGGTTGATCCGCGTATATCCGCTCCAGATCTCGTGGCCGTCCACGTTGAAGATGGGGATATTGATGAGAATCACCTGGTCCAGCCAAGCGGCGTATTTCTTCGTCACCGCGACATCGCGGAGGAGCATTTCGCCCGCTTCTTTCCCGTCTACTTCTCCAGGATGGATACAGCTTTCGAGCAACATAATCAACTTGCCGGTTCGCCGCGCGGCTTCCGGCGTGAACGCGCGGTCTTTCGAAACAATGGTCGCGATGATTTCGCGGCCCTGGGGTGAGCGGCCAATTGTGACTGTCTTAACCCAGGAGCTGGCTTTCTCGAGCGCCTTGGCATACGCCACCGAATCGGCGTAACGCCCGGTCGCCTTCCATTGCGACTGTTCTCCGACGGTCAATAAATTCTTTGGTGCCGCAGCGGTGCTTTCGGCGAGGGACACCGCCTTCACCGCGGCCGGGGGCTCCCATTGGGATACCGGCGCCATCACGGGAACCTCGACTACTTGGGTGAAGCTCAAACTACAACTGAAAATCGATAGATAGAGAGCCCGCATAGGCGTTAGTGTCGCAAGCTCTAGGCTGGCAGCTTACTTTCGCCCATCAGCCATTGGTCGACGCCCCGGGCCGCTTTGCGTCCTTCGGCAATCGCCCAAACAACCAGCGATTGGCCACGGCGCATGTCGCCCGCGGCGAAAACGCCCGACACGGAAGACATGAACTGCTCGTTGCACTTCACGTTACCGCGGCCGTCTAGCTCCACGCCCAGTTGCTCGATCATCCCGCCCTTCACGGGGCCCAGGAAGCCCATTGCGAGTAGAACCAGCTCGGCATCCCAAACCTGCTCGGTTCCCGCAATCGGTTCAAACTTCGGAGCCGGACCCACCTTCACGGTGTGCAGCTTTTTCACGTTGCCTTCGGCGTCGCCTTCAAACTTCGTGGTCAAAATGGACCATTCGCGCTGGCCGCCCTCTTCATGGGCGCTCTCGGTGCGCAGCATCAAGGGCCAGTTGGGCCAGGGAGTACTCGGCGAACGCTGCGGGGGAGGCATCGGCATCAGCTCAAATTGCGTCACACTCTTGCATTTGTGCCGATGGGAAGTCCCAAGGCAGTCAGCGCCCGTGTCGCCGCCTCCGATGATGATGACGTGCTTGTCCGTTGCCAGCACATCGAACTCGCCGTGCACGTCGTCTCCGGCGTTACGCTTGTTCTGATTCGGCAGCCATTGCATCGCGAAATAGATCCCGCGATTCCCCCGGCCTTCAGCCTTGATGTCGCGCGGGGCCTCCGCACCACCGGTCAGCAGAACGGCGTCGAAATTCTGGCGCAACTCTTCAATCGAAACATTGTGGCCTACGTGGGCGTTGACGACAAACTCCACACCTTCGGCCTTCATTTGCTCCACGCGCCGATCGATGTGGTGCTTCTCCATCTTGAAGTCCGGGATGCCGTAGCGCATCAGGCCGCCAATCCGGTCGTTCTTTTCAAACAGCGTCACCGAATGCCCGGCGCGGTTCAACTGCTGCGAGGCGGCCATGCCCGCCGGGCCGCTACCGATCACGGCGACCTTCTTGCCGGTCCGGACTTCCGGCGGCTCCGGAACAATCCAGCCCTGCTCCCACGCATGGTCGACAATGGTCCGCTCGATGTTCTTGATCGTGACCGGCGGTTCGTTGATACCGAGCACGCAAGCCGACTCACAAGGCGCCGGACAGATGCGGCCGGTGAACTCCGGGAAGTTATTAGTCGAATGCAGCACCCGAATCGCATCCTTCCAGCGGTCGCGGTAAGCGAGGTCGTTCCAGTCCGGGATGATGTTGTTCAGCGGACAACCGTTGTGACAAAACGGCACACCACAATCCATACAGCGAGCGCCTTGGGTCTGCACCTTAACGATCGAGAAGGGCTCGTAGATCTCTTTCCAGTCATTGATACGCTCGGCCACCGGTCGCCGCGTGGGGACCTCTCGCTCGAACTCAATAAAGCCAGTTTGTTTACCCATGGATCACCTGCTCGCCCTGGGTCGAACCAGAGACATAATACGGAGTTTCGCGGCGCGGCGCACCGAGGACGCGTTTGAATTCGTGCGGGAACACCTTCACAAATTTGGGCAACATCGAGCCCCAGTTATCGAGAACCAGCTTGCCACGGGGGCTGGCGGTGTACCGCACGTGCTTCTCGATCAAGTTCTGCAAAACCTGCATATCGGCGGCGTCTTCCACCGGTTCAATATCCACGCCGGCCCGGTTGCAACGGGTCCGGCAGAACTCCCCGGATTCATCCAGAACATAGGCGACACCTCCACTCATGCCGGCAGAAAAGTTCTTGCCTGCGACGCCCAGACAGACAACCAAGCCCTTCGTCATGTATTCGCAGCCATGGTCGCCGACCCCTTCGACAACGGCCGTCGCGCCCGAGTTTCGTACTGCGAACCGTTCGCCGCCCATGCCGTTAAAGAACGCTTCCCCGCTGGTTGCTCCGTACAGGACTACGTTGCCAACCAGAATGTTATCCTCGGGCACGAAGTGGGACGATTTCGGAGGGTAGACGATGATCCGACCGCCGGACATTCCCTTGCCGACGTAATCGTTGGCGTCGCCTTCCAATTCGAGCGTCACGCCTCGAGCAAGAAATGCCCCGAAGCTCTGCCCGGCCGAGCCGTGGAATTCGAAGTGAATCGTATCATCCGGCAGTCCGGCCGATCCGTAGCGCTTGGCCACCTCTCCGGAGAGCATAGCGCCCACGGTGCGATGAACGTTCCGAATCGGCATTTTGAACTCGATCTTCTCGGCGTTTTCGAGAGCCGGTTTGGCGAAGTCGATCAGCTTGTAGTCGAGCGCATCGGTCAAGCCGTGGTCCTGGCCGATCAGGCAGCGGCGACCCACTTTCGAAGGGACCGGAGGATTGTACAAAATTGCACTGAGGTCGAGGCCCTTTGCCTTCCAGTGATGGCTGACATCGCGTGCTTCGAGCATGTCCACGCGGCCAACCATCTCGTCCACCTTGCGGAAGCCGAGTTGAGCCATGATTTCGCGGAGCTCTTCGGCGACGAAGAAGAAGAAGTTGATGACGTCTTCCGGTTTGCCTTGGAACTTCGCCCGCAGTGCCGGGTCCTGCGTCGCGATGCCGACGGGACAGGTGTTGAGATGGCACTTGCGCATCATGATGCAGCCCATACTGATAAGCGGCGTGGTGGAGAAGCCGTACTCCTCGGCGCCCAGCAGCGCGGCGATCGCGACGTCGCGGCCAGTCTGCAGCTTGCCGTCGGTCTGAACCCGAATTCGGCTGCGCAGGTCGTTCATCACAAGCACCTGCTGCGTCTCCGCGAGCCCTAGCTCCCAG
>JBKJLJ010000062.1:0-10771 GCA_046597015.1 Bryobacteraceae bacterium | reverse complement strand
GTAACGGATGAAGAGATTGCTAAGAGCAAACTGAACTTGACGCTCTCGCTAGCCGGTGAACGGGAGACTAAGGGGGCGGTGTTGGGAGATATCGCCGAGATCAATCGGTACGGGCTGGCCGAGGATTATTTCACGACTTACGCCCTGCGCGTGAATGCTTTGGAGCGAAAGGATATCAGCGCCGCGGCAGAGATTGTGTTGCGGCCGACCCGGATGGTTTATGTGGTCGTGGGCGATCGGGCTCAGGTGGAAAAGGGACTGAAAGAGTTGGGATTTGGTGAAGTGAAGATGATGGATGCCGACGGCAACGTGCTTCCCTAGTCCAATATTTCCCGCACCCACGGGAGTTCCCGATGGCGGCCCAGAAAGGCGTATAGCCAGGACGGGCCGCGGCCTACGAGGGTGGCCAGCCGGTCGACGTTGTAGTCCGGGTGGTGCTGGTGGGCCAGCTCGACTACACGCAAACGGGCCGTTTCGAGGTTGTGGTCCAGGTCGCACCATTTGGGGTCGTCTTCGGCCGGGGTTTGATACGGCATTGGACCCGGCGGGCTCGGTGGCTTTCCAACTTGGGTGGTCACCTCGTCGAGCAAAGCTTTCGTCCACCCGTCCTGCACGTGCTCGCGTAGCGCGTGGCCGGCCGCCAGCGCCCTCTCCGCCGCCAGTCGATGGCCCTCGCTTGCTTCACAATTGGCTAGCAATGCCCAGCCCCTGGCCCGCAACGCCCGACCTCCATCGAACTGTTCCAGTAACTCGGTCAGTTTCACACGAGCCGCGCCGGGTTGCCCGTTGAACATGGCTAATTCCGCGCGCAGAAGCCGCCACTCCGGCTCTCCCGCCGTGCCAAGCCGATCGATAGCCGCCTCGGCGCCGCCCCGGTCGCCGGAGCGCAACAGGCAGCCGGCCAGTTCGGTCGCCGCGACCGTTGCGAGCGGCCCGGCGTCGCTCCCGGCGTGCCGCAGAAGGGCGTCCAGCTTTCGCTTCAACCCGGTGAGGTCCAGGGCGAGCGGCTGGCCGATTTGCCGCCGTCGGGCCTCGGCAATCAAGGCAAAGGTCTCGGCCAGGAAGGCGTGCCGGCTGTTCCGCGGGGCCAGCCACTCGGCTAACTCCTTGAGCCGGGCGGCTTGGTCGGCCAGCCTTTCGCCGGCCGCGGGTCGAAGCTCTTCGACGAGCACGGCGGCGCTGCGGCTATAGACTTCGAGACTCTTGCGCCAAGTCTCCTGGCCCAATTGGGCGAGAATCTGATGGGCCGCGATGAGCCACGCTCGGGCTTCGACATACCGTCCGCGGGAAAGGGCGATTCCGCCGTGGCCGAAGCCCAGGACGCGTGCGGTGGTGACCCGGCTATAGATCAGCTCGCGGCGATATCGATCGGGATTCGCCGTCTGAAACCGGCTCTGCTTATCTTCGAACCGACGCCGGGTTTGGTCGAGCGCAGCGTCGAAATCCCAAGCCGCCTGGTTCAACTGTCCCTGGTTTCTCCGCCAGAGGCCCTGGTAGTAGTGCAATAGCGCCATCGTCCCGTGGCACGGGAAATCCGCCGCCGCCAAATGCCCTTCGACGAAGTCACGGAGTTTGTTCAGGGCCCGTTCGGCCTGGAGCCAAGCAGGGCCGCGGAGGCGGGCGATGACGTAGGCGAGGCAGCACCAGACACGCTGGCGCAGCAGGCGACGGGTCGCTTCCCGGTCCGCCGCCGCGGCCAGTTCGCGATGCCATCCGCCCGCGTCGGCCAGGAACTCTTCCACCGTTAACTCGAGCAGCGCGGCTGCCTCGGGGGCGCGGCCCATGGCATCCAGATAGTCCGCCGCCAAGCCAAGCGCCTTCAGCCGGATGCGATTATTGCCGTCGGCTCTCCGCTTGCGATGAACAGCGAGCAGTTGCAACAGTTCGGCAGCCTCGGCGTCGAGTTCTGGGCCAAAGGCGGAGGCGCGCATCCGGGCTTGAAAGGGGTCGACGAGCCCGGCGAGCCGCGTGTCCAAAATCATGGAATAAGTATTCCAGAAAATTAGAGAGAGTGGGAGGCCCGGGCAATCTCAGGCCTAATGGGGTCAGAACAAGAGACCAAACAATGCAAAACCAAAACCTTTACGAATCGCTCACCCGCTTTCCCCTGGAACCGTCGTTTACGAAACGGCTTAGCCGGGAGAATCGGTGGAGCAAGCTCTATACGGCCCGAGCCTTGGCGGAGTACAAGCGGTTCATCTACCTCGCGGCAGTCTCGCCCAACCCGGTCACCCCTTCTGAGGCGGTCGACAAAGTCTGGCACCTGCATCTCGTCTATACCCGCTCCTACTGGCAGGACCTCTGCGCCGGCCTGCTCGGCCGCCCGTTGCACCATGACCCCTCGGCTGGCGGCGGAAGCGAAGCGACCAAGTTCTTGACCTGGTACGAGGCAACCAAATCCCTTTACCGTCAGGAGTTTGGCGTAGAGCCAGCGGCGGACCTCTGGCCCGCCGCGGCGGATTGGATTCTTCCGCAAGCGAGTTGGTGGAAGCGGCTTCGTTCTATCGAAGTCTTTCCGGTGATGCTGCCGGCGCTCGGAATCTGGTCGAGCAATTGGGTGCTCCCCTTCGTGGTTGCGGCTTTCGTCTTCGCCCTGATAATTCGGCTTTTTGCCGATGCGGGGGATGCCCGCAAGAAGCGGAACGAAACGGCTGATTGTGACCTCAGCGTCTTCGATGCCGGCTCTGCCAGTTCCGACTGCGGCGACAGCGGCGGCGGGGACTGTGGCGACGGCGGAGGTGGCTGTGGCGGTGGCTGTGGCGGCGGAGACTAGCGCGGCTACGGTCTTCGCGGTTCCAAGCGATCATAGAGCGATGGTTGACCTTGCCCACATCCAAGCCGCCGCCGGGCGCATCGCCGGCTCCGTGTCCCTTTCGCCCCAAGTCCGTTCGGAAGAGCTATCCCAACTCACCGGCAACGATATCTACCTGAAGCTGGATAACCTTCAGATGACGGGCTCGTTCAAAGAGCGCGGGGCCCTGAATAAGATCCTGACGCTTTCGCCGGACGAGGCTGCCCGCGGCGTCATCTGCGCCTCGGCCGGGAACCACGCGCAGGCCGTCTCCTACCACGCCACCAAGCGGGGCATTCGCGCCTTCATCTACATGCCCTTGCACACGCCGCGAGTAAAGGTCACGGCCACCCGGCGTTACGGTGCTGAAGTGATTCTGCATGGCACCAACTACGATGACGCATTTGCCGAAGCGCGCCGCCGCGCCGATGCCGATAATCTGACGTTTCTCCACGCCTTTGACGACCCGGCCGTCATCGCCGGCCAAGGGACTCTCGGCCTCGAAATGCTGGCCCAGGAGCCGACGCTCGAAGCCATTGTCTGCCCCATCGGGGGCGGCGGTCTGATCGGCGGCCTCGCGTGTGCCGTCAAGTCGATCCGGCCTGACGTCCGCATCATCGGCGTGCAGACTGCGCGACTGCCTTCGATGCGCGCCGCCCTCGAGCACGGCGAACCGGTGACGATCCCGCGGGCGACCACCGTAGCGGACGGCATTGCGGTCCGCCGGGCCGGGGACCACACCTATCCGCTCGTTCGCCGCTACGTTGACTCGATTGTCACCGTGGAAGAAGAGGAGATCGCGAAGGCCATTCTGCTGCTGCTGGAACGCGAAAAGACTTTGGCGGAAGGGGCCGGCGCTGCTGCTTTGGCGGCGGTGCTGCATGACAAGACCGGGCTCACCGGGCGCCGCATCGGGGTCCTCGTCTGCGGCGGTAATATCGACGTTACGCTGCTTAGCCGAATCATCGAAAGAGGCCTGGTGAAGGACGGGCGCCTGGTTCGACTCCGCATCCACCTACCGGACCATCCGGGCTCCCTGCATCGGCTCACCCATGTGATCACCGAGAACGACGCGAACATTGTCGAAACGCTGCACGACCGCGCTTACTACGGCGTCAACCTCGGCGATACGGTGATTGACATTACGATGGAGACTCGCGGCCCCGAGCACATCGCCAGCCTGATGCAGAATCTGCTCGACGCCGGCTTTCCGCACGAGCGCGTACTTTAGCTAGTCGATGCGAACGGGTTTACGTCGCTCGACGAAGGGCGCAAATCTCACTCGATCTTCCTCACCTAAACGAACCGGTTTGCCGTCGGCGATCCGCACAAACAGCCCGCGCTGGGTGGCCTCGGCGACTTCTTCGCCTCGCTGGTTCGTGAGCCTATAGTGCACCATGGCGGAGGCCTTTCCAAAGTCTCCGAGCCAGGCTTCCAGCGTCACCCGGTCGCCGAAGTAAACTGGGCGCTGGTAGACGATGGAGGTCGCTGCGACGATCGGCGTGATTCCCCGTTTTGCGACGTTGGCAACGGAGAGACCCACAGCTTCGAGCAGCCTCAGACGGCCAATCTCCAACCACTGGATATACACGATATTGCTAACATGACGCGCAAAATCGATCTGATAGGTATACACTTCGAATTCGCACGTCACTCGAGCCATACTAAGCAACCTAGCACGCTCGCCCGGCTTTCCCTCCGAAAGTAAATCGGAAACCGGGCCAAACAAAATGCGATTCTGATAAATCGTGCCTTTCCGCATCGCCATTATCGGGGCCGGGAATCTCGGCTCCTGGCTCGCCGTCCATCTGGCCAACGCCGGCCATGGGGTTCATCTCTGCGTCCGCCGGGATCCCGGCCTCCTCCACGTCGACGGGCTCCCGCCCATCACCTTGCCCCATTACTTCGATGCTGGTCCGCCCGCCGATTTTGCGTTCCTCACGACGAAGACGTATGACAATCCCGCCGCCCTCCCGCGCGTCAACGCCCCCATCCTTGCCACCATCCAAAACGGCCTTTCCCAACCTGGCATCCCGGTCCTTTCCTACGTCTATATCGAATCCCAAAACGGCGTCCGTCACGCCTTTCCCCCGCCGCGCCCCCACTTCACGGTTCCCCCGGGAACCCCGCTGCCCGCGCTCTTTCGCGATTCGCCGATCCAACTCCTCGAAGATCCCGATTTTCTCTCCGCCGCCTGGCGGAAAATGCTCCATAACTGCATTTCCAACCCGTTAACCGCTCTCGCCGGCCGCGGCCTGGAGATCCTTCGCGAACCTCTTTACCGGGTTTGGGCCGAACAAATCCTGGCCGAATCGCTCCCTCTGGCCGCTGCTGCCGGTGCCAAAGTCGATCCCGAGCAAATCCTCGCCACCCTCGCTTCCTATCCGTCCGGCACGCGAACTTCGATGCTGCAGGACCGCCTTCTGGGCAAGCCGCTCGAACTTGCCGCGCTGAACGGCTACCTCGTCGAACTCGGTACCCTCTACCAGTCGCCTACCCTTGTGAATAGGGATCTCCTATCCCGCCTTGGATACCGCGTGGCATTTGGGGTATGATCTTCGCCAGCCATGTTTCGCTTTGCCGTTCTCTTCTTCACCCTTTCGGTTGCCGCGTTTGCGCAGGAGGTTCGGGCCAGCATCTCAGGCACCATCACGGATGCCTCTGGTGCGCCGGTGCCTGCCGCCGTGATTACGGTCACAAATGTCGGCAAGAATACGAGCATCGTCTCGAATAGTAACGAGTCCGGGCTCTACAGCACCCCCCTTCTGGAACCCGGTGCCTACACGGTCGTGATCACCCGGGATGGCTTCCGCCGCGTCGTCCGCGAGAACATCGTCCTCCAAACTCTCGACAAAGCCCGGCTCGATATCCAGCTCCAAGTCGGCGCGGTCACCGATTCGGTAACCGTCGATTCCTCCATCTCCCCGCTCCAAACGGAAACCGCCAATCGCGATACCGCCATTGCTAATGAGCTCATTGCGAACCTCCCCACCCAAGGCCGCAACCCGTTCCAGATCGCCTGGGCCGCGCCCGGCGTCTTCAAGACGGGCGGCTGGCGCTATCTCCGCTCGTTCGATATCGGCGGCACCACCGGCTTCTCGGTCAACGGCGGTCGCAGCGGCGAAAATGAAGTGCTCATGGACGGCATGTCCAACGTCCGCTCCAGCCGCACCGTCATGAATGTGCCCACGATGGAGGCCGTTCAGGAGTTTAAGGTTCTGCAGAATACCTACGATGCTCAGTATGGCTGAACCGGCGGGGGCATCGTCACGATCGTCACCAAGTCCGGCTCCAACCAATTCCACGGCAATCTGTTCGAATATTTTCAAAACGATAAGCTGAACGCGAACCAGACCGAGCTCAACTCCGCCGGCATCAAAAAGTCGCCGAACAACATCAACGCCTACGGCTTCTTTCTCTCCGGACCCATCTTCGTTCCCAAGATATTCAACGGGCGCAACAAGCTCTTCTGGACCCTCGGGTATGAAGCCATGCGGCAGCGCTCGGCCGATCCAGGCGTGCAAACGGTCCCCACGATGGACTGGCGAGCGGGTGACTTCTCCACCCTTCGCAACGGGCAAAACCAGCCGGTTCTCGTCTATGACCCGCTCACGACCATCGCCGATGGCACCCGTCAACCGTTCCCCGGCAACCGTCTCCCCGCCAACCGCATCAGCCCCATCGCTAGTGCCGTTCTGAAGTTTCTTCCCGCCCCTACCTCGCAAGGCGTCGGCCCGGCGTTCGTCCAAAATTACCCGTATCCGTCTCGTTGGGTCGGCGATCTCGACCAATGGTCCGGTCGCCTGGACTATCAGGTCAACTCCAAAAACAACACAAATTTTCGTTACGGCCAAAACCCGTTTAGCGAATATCGCGGCCTCGTCTTCGTCAAAAATGTCAACGACGCCAACCCCGCCGAACCGACCGGCAACGCCCCCCTCCGCCGCAATGGCCGTACAATCGGGTTCAACTGGACTTCAACCCTCAACCCCACGACCACCTTTGACCTCCGCGCCGGCCTGAATCGTTGGGAAGAGTCTTCCGGAAATTCGTACGGCACCGGCTACGACCCCAAGCAACTCGGCTTCGATCCGAACCTCGTTTCTCAATTCACCCGTCTGGCCTTCCCCCGCTTTGATTTCACGAACGGGGCGTTTCAGTCGATAGGCCCCGGTACGCTCGTCAGCGCCGGAACGAATGACGTTTATACCATCCAGCCCAACATGAACAAAGTGATCGGCCGCCACTTCCTGAAGTTTGGTGTCGAAGTACGCCGCTACAACGACAACTCGCAGAGCCCCGGCCTCGCCTCTGGTGCCTACACCTTCGGCAAGAATTGGACCCAGGCCGTTTCCAACCGCGCCGACGCCACCTCCGGCCACGAACTGGCCACCATGCTCCTCGGCTATCCCACCTCTGGGTTTGTTGATCGGAACATCGATCCCGCCTTCGTTCACTTCTTTTACGCCGGCTTCTTCCAGGACGATTGGAAGGTCTCCAATCGCCTCACCCTGAACCTTGGACTGCGTTGGGATTACGAATCGCCCATGACCGAACGCTACGACCGCATGGTGCAGTCGATCGACTTCAACGCCGCCAGCCCCATTGCCGCCCAGGCCGCCGGACTCAACTTGAAAGGCGCTGTCCGCTTTGCCAACGTTGGCGGTGCCCCCCGTGGCTCCTTCGCGCCCGACAAAAACAACTTCGCTCCTCGGGCCGGTTTCGCTTATCGCATCGGTGAGAAGACGGTCGTGCGCGGAGGCTATGGCCTCTACGTCCTGGGTCAAAGCGCGACCGGCGTCAACCAGGGCTTCAGCCAGCGAACCAACGCCGTGACGACGGTAGATACCCTCACGCCCGCCGTGAACCTGGCGAATGCGTTCTCCAACCAAGTCGGCGGACGGCTGCTGAGCGCCGTGGGTGCTGGGGAGGGTGCCGCGAGCTTCATCGGTCAAGGTCTAACGGTGAATTGGCAGCAGCGGCCGTTGCCCTATTCGCATCAGTATTCGTTCGATATCCAACGCGAACTCCCGGGAGGCGTCCTGGTGGAAGCGGCCTACGTCGGCAACCAGACGCGGAAGCTGCCCTTGGCGACCAACGCCAACTTCGTCCCCACCACGGAGCTCAATCGCCGGACCGCGGCCGGCGGGATCGATAACGCCTACTACAACGCGCAGATTCCCAACCCGATGCGTGGCCTGGTTCCGAACAACGCGGCCTTGAACGGTGCCACCATCGCCCGGCAAAACCTGCTCTTCACGTTCCCGCAGTTTAGCCCGCTCTCGGTCGCTAACCTGCCCATCGGCCGGCAGCGGTATGACGCCATCCAGATCAAGGCCACCAAACGGTTCTCCGGCGGCCTCACTTTCCTTGCCAGCTACACGGGAGCCAAGACCCTGGAACAGGTTAACTTGCTGAACGCCCAGGATTTTAACCTCACCGATCCGTCCGCCTCTCCGCTGGCCAAGCTATCCGCTGACCAGATCGATATCCCACGCAAATTCAACCTGGCCGGCGTCTGGGAACTTCCTTTCGGGAAAGGCAAGCGCCTGGCCAATCACATCAACAGCGTCGCTAACTTCCTGATCGGCGGCTGGGAACTCAACGCCAACGTCACCTACATGAAAGGCTGGAATATCCAGTATCCCAACGCCGGACAGGTCGGCAGCGGCAGCGCCCAACTCGACAGCCCCACCATGGGTCGCTGGTTCAATACCGACTTGTGGAACAATGCCTCCGGTCGCCGGGTCTCCGCTCAGGAACCGTTTACCCTCCGGGACTTTCCCCTGCGTTTCGGCGACGTCCGTGTCCCCGGATACCAAAACTGGGACGCATCCATCTCGAAGTATTTCCCGATTCATGAACGAGTCAAAGCGCAGTTCCGCTTTGAGGCGGTCAACGCCCTGAACCGTCCCTGGTTCACTGGCATCGCTTCGGTTGATGTTACCAACGCGTCGTTTGGCCGCCTGAACCCGGTTCAGGGAAACCTGCCGCGCTTTATGAAGCTGGGCTTGAATCTGCAGTTTTAGGCGTTCGCGAGGATCGGTACCGCTTTGCTTTCGATGATTCGCTCGTCATCGGTCACGAGCACCAAACCGTAGGCCCGCGCGGTCGCAACAAGCATATGGTCTGCGGGATCCCCATGCGCCAGGGAGAATGCATGGCCTTCCATTCCCACCTCCCGCGTCATGTCGGCGGACCGAATCTCAAATCGGCTGAAAGAATCGTTGACCCATTTACTGAAGTTGTCGATCTCCCGCAGCCTCCCTCGGCGGTAGGCCGCTTGGGCCTCGAAAATACTCACGGGAGAAACCCACAACGCCGCTCGCGGATTCTCTAGGCGGCGTTGCACCGTGCGGCTCAGTCGCTGCGGAGTGATCGACATCCAAAGCCAAATATGCGTGTCGAGCAGGAAACCGGCCACTAGCGTTTATGGTCCTCACCCCATCGCGCCGTATCTTCCGGCGTGAAGAGTGACTCTCTTAGGTCGCCCACGATTCGTCCCGGCATCCCCCCCAGAACCCGCTTCTTCTTGTTGGGCTCCGCCGCCGGACCTACTTCCGCCACCGGCTTCCCAAACCGCGTCACTCGAATCGGTTGCCCTGTCACGCGCACGTTTTCCAGCACCGCCAGGCACGTGGCTTTGAACTTAGAAATCGCGATCTCTTCCATGGTTTAATTACACCATAGTCAGCTGACCATGGTCCAAACTCGCCTCGTCCTCCTCACCCTTCTCGCCGCTTTCGCCGGCTGCACCGACGGCCCCCCCGCCAAGGGTCAACCAACCATGGCTGAACTCGCCGGGCGCCAGCCCTACCAGCCCCATCCCCTCCCTCCCAAAGCCCAAGCCGCGGCCGACGCCGAACGACTCGCCCTCGCCGCTCGTCCGCTGGCCGATCTCCTCGCCAGCCCCGATGAAGCCGACCGCTTTCTCGCACTACCCGAGGCCATCCGTCTCGCCTACGCCGCCAATCAACTCGATCAAGCCGCCGCCCACGCGCAGGCCCTCATTCAGCTTCTCCAGCGTTTCGCAGGGCATCCCCGCTACGGCGACGCAATCTTCCTCGCCCACCAAACCCTGGGCAAAATAGCGATCCAAAAGGGAGATACCAAAACCGCTGTCACCGAACTGCTCGCCTCCACCAATAACCCCGGCTCCGACCGGCTCACCCACGGCCCCATCCCCATGGACCTTGCCCGCGCCCTGGTCGACCTCGGCGAACGCAAAGCGGTGGCCCACTTTCTTGACCGTTGCTCCCACTTCAATCTCGAACGCGACAAGCTCATCGATTGGGGCGTCCTCATCCGTAAAGGGATCAATCCAGATCTGGTTCCGTACTCCCTCGGCTGCTCGCCCGGTCCGTGCTGAACTCCTCCCGGCTGGCCGCCCTAATCCGATATACTAGCCCCCCATGGACACTCTCGCTCGCCGGGCCTTCTTTCAATTCCTCGCCGCCAGCCCGCTCTACTCCCAGCCCGCCCCCATCATCACCAAACCCGACGAAGCCATAAACGTATTCGACTTCGAACCCGCCGCTCGCCAAATCCTTCCGCCCGCTCACTTCGGTTACCTGCAAACCGGCGTCGTGGACGACGCCACCCTCCGCGCCAATCGCACCGGTTACGATCGCTACCAACTCCGCCCCCGCCGCCTGATCGATATCTCGAAAGTCGACCTCTCCGTCACCCTCTTCGGCGCTCGCCACGAAACACCCCTCCTCCTGGCCCCCATCGGTAACCAGGGCGCCTTTCATCCCGAAGCCGAACTGCCGGTCGCCCGCGCCGCCGCCGCGCAAAAGACGATGCAGATCCTCTCGACCATGACCAATAACAGCGTCGAAGCCGTCAACGCCGCCGCCGGCCGGCCCGTCTGGTACCAGCTCTACACCACCGGTAGCCTAATCGCCGCCGACCGCCTGTGGCGTCGCGCCGAGGCCGCTGGGTGTCCTGTCCTTGCTCTCACCGTCGATACCCAGGCCG
>JBKJLJ010001064.1:0-2842 GCA_046597015.1 Bryobacteraceae bacterium | reverse complement strand
TGACGATATCGCGAAACGCCTTCGCCCCCAGTTCGGCGTCGAGTTGGGTAAGGGCGAAGATGGCCCGGCCAAAACCGACGAGGTCGCCCTCGACCGTCTGTCGCTAGAAACCCGGGCCATCTTCGCCCTTACCCAACTCGACGCCGAACTGGGGGCGAAGGCGTTTCGCGATATCGTCAAACCCACTCCCCGCAAAATGACCTGCGCCGACGGCACCTTCGACGACGTCACCGCTTACGCCGCCCTCCTGCGCATTTTCGGAAAAACCGAAGACAAACTAGCCTTCATCCAAAGCATCTCCAGCCACGCCGAACTCTCTCCCGCCGCCTGGCTCGCCGACGAAGACGTGGTCAAAGGGGCCCTTTCCGGTGCCCTCGCCCGCCTGACAGGCGAAGAGCGCCTGTTCACCGGCCTCCTGCCCGACACCCTCGCCAAATACAAGTCCCTCCCCGTCGCCGGAGCCCTTGGCGAGTACGTCAAACGCAATCTCGAAACCGAAGCCTGTAAAGAGAGCGGCGTCGAAGGCTGGCAACGCAACGCCCGCGCGGCCGCGGCGGCCAACTTCAAGCTCGAAACCAAGCCCCCTGTCTTCGGCGACGGCCTCCAGAGTCGCAATTGGATCGAAGACGATCGCGAAAGCCAAACCTTGTTCCAATCGCTTCTCTTTGCCCGCAACAAGAGCGCCCCGGAATGGTACGCCCGCTTCGCCGAATACCTGAAACGGATTCGCGACGGCAGAGCGTCCTTTGACCGTCAGGCCGAAATGTTCGGCGCCGCCTATGTCGCCTCGCCCCGCGGTCTCATTCGCGAAAACATCCTTATCGAGTACATCAACGTCCTGGCCCAGGCCACGCTCCAACGCGAGAGCCCGCAAGCATGGTACCGCCAGGCCATCGCGCTGCCCGCTGCCGTCATCAGCCTTCCCGAAGCTGAGTACGAAAGCGTGCTCCGCGCCTATGAACGCAGCGGCAATCCAGGTCTACTGCTCATCGCCAGCCAGCAACGGCTCGGCCTTTAATAGTACCGGCTCCGCCTGCGGCCCAATCCGAAGGGTAGAAACGCCCCGCCTCCGAACAGGAAGAACGAAGGCGTTGAAACACTTTCCGTCGAATTTTGTAAGGCCGTCCCGTCTTGATACAGCCAGATGGCCGCCAGCAAGGCCGCGCAAATGCGCAGCAGCCAGATTCCTACAACCAGAGGATTACGCATAAGTCTCGTTTGCAAAACATAGTGGAGAATCCTAGGGTATTCCCCGTATTGGCGCCGACCTATGTGCCTAACGTACTCAGGGTTCTAGTAATCCACCGGTACTCTTTCGAAACGTCATTCCTCCGAACGTCACCACGCTCTCTTCGTCAATCTGCCAGTGCTCGTAGGTCAACAGCTCCCCCCGCGCCTGCGGATGCGCCGCCAAATACGAATAGAACGGCGCCGTTCCGCACCAGTTCAAATCGTCATCGTTCTCCCGCACCTGGGCCCAAAACCTTCCGGACGCCCCGGCCGCCAACGCCGCAATCCGCTCCCGATCCCGCCCATCGATCTCCGCCATTGAATCCGTGTACGCCTGCCGGCCCTCCTTGTCCCCATACCGCGGCCCCTTATGGGCCATATCCACGCCTAACACCCAAACCAGCCGGTCTGCTTCCCGCTCGGACCACTCCCCCAACTCCTGCAGGAACGGATGGTCGGGCCGAGTCAGCGGCCCACAGAGAATGGGCACAATCTCGATATCGGGCCCATATAAATACTGCAGAAACACGACCTGAAACTCAATCGAATGCTCTACCGCAAAGCACGGGTCTTCCATGAGCGCGAGCGCCGTCAGATTCTCCGGCACCCGGGTCCGCGTCTCTCCCACGGGCGTCGCAAATCGCTTGCGCGTCATTCCGAACCGGTCCCGCGCGCCCTGGTGCGAGGTCCCCAAAATCACGAACGTCTTCTCCGCCGCCGCCGTCTTCGATAGGCTCGCCGCCAACGCCGAATAGGCGCTGACGTAGGATGCCCGCGCCGGCTCCGGGCTCGCGTGCGGAGATGCGATGCCGTGCAGCCCCCGCGCCGCACCCGGCTCGGCAAACCAGGTGTCAAACAGCGCCCGCAGCTTCACGCCGTCGGTCGGATAGTTCCCCGGCCCCCCATGTCGCGCCGGCAGGGTCTCCGCCCGTGCAAACCGCTCGAACATCCTCGCAAAATTGTCATCGTCCAGAAACCCCGCTTCGCTCAGCGCCTCCGCCAAGTCCTCGGGCAAAGGATCCAGCGCCAGCGCCCGAATCAGCCCGGGAGGAATCAACAGCATCGCCGACGAAATCCCCGTCGGGTCATGCAGGACGAGTCCTGGTTGCTGCGGATCGTTCGAGGGAAATCCGTCAATCTCCGGGCGAATAGCCATGGCACTATCATAGGAGAATGGCCAAACTCAATAAGACCGAGCTCCAAGCTGCTCTCGACTCCCTCCCCGGATGGACCCTCGAAAAAGAAAAACTTCACCGCGAGTACGCTTTTGTGGACTTCGTTCACGCGTTTGGATTTATGGCTACTTCGGCCGTTGCGATCGAGGCGATGGAGCACCATCCGGAATGGTCCAACGTCTGGAACAAGGTCGTCATCGATTTGACCACCCACGACGCCGGCGGGATCACTTCGAAGGACATTCTCCTCGCCAATAAGCTCGAATCGATTGCCCAGAAACTGCTCGGATAAAGGATTAATGAAAAAGCTCGGGTTCGTTTGGGTTACACTCGCGGGGCTTCTCGCGGCACAGGAACAGTTCCGTGGGTCGGCAGACCTCCAACGCCTCATCGACGAAGCCGTCGCGGCTGACAAAATGCCCGGTGCCGTTTGCGTC
>JBKJLJ010001013.1:0-6102 GCA_046597015.1 Bryobacteraceae bacterium | reverse complement strand
GCTCGAACTATTTCAGCGCTGCCGTCGTGCAGTGAAGCAACCGGTGGAATAGCTATTGGCGGGGGGGCTGCGGAGCCCCCCCCCCGCCAGGCTGCAACTACTTCTTTTTCGCCGGTGCCGCCCCTTTCTTCGCCACCGGGAGCAGCTTGGCGGGGCGCGGCGGCAATTGCCCAGGGCCGAGGACGAACGCTGGCGGCGGTGGAGGCTCTAGTTCGATCCTGCGGGCAACTTGCGCTTTGGGTGCGGGCGCAGCGGCAGGCGGGCGTGGGGGAGGAAGCGGAGCAATTACCAGTTCCCGCCGTTCTTGTTCGGAAAACTCGTCATCGTAGTCGTCTTCGGAATACTCACGCAGTTCCGACGCCAGCTCGACATGTTCGTCGTCGAGCGAAAGTTCTTCAAAATCATCGTCGTCGAAGGGACGAGAGTATACCGGCAAATGATTCATGCAGCCACCATCATCGAATGGAATTCAAGCCGAATGATACCGTGAAACTAGCCGCGGGGGCTACGCTTTTGTGTGGAGGCAGCTAACGGCTTCCGGGCCGGGGCTTTCAGCACAGGTTTCGCTTGCGCAACCATTGGCCGCTTGGCGGCACTGGCCCGGACGGGGACGCGGGACTTGGCCCTGGCGACCACGGCGCGAGGCGCGGGAGCGGGAGCGGCGGGCACCAGGACGAGGGCTCCTGCTTCCGGTAGGTCTTTCAGATCCGGATTCGCGGCCAACAGGCTGCTCGGAGAGGTGCCGAAGCGGCGGGCAATCAGGCCAATGTCCTCCCCCGCTTCGGCCCGGTAGGCGCGCCAGGAGAGGCGCTTGTTCTCGGGAACAAGTTCGAGCCCGGCCATAAGGGTGACGAGGGTCCCCTTCGGAACGTGCAACTTATAGGTCGATGGAGCCACGTCTTTTAGCAGGGCCGGATTGAGCTCCCGGATGGCCGAGACCGGCTGTCCGGTCAAGTCCGCAATGAGCGCCAAGCTGGTCATCGTGTTCATCTCGACCGTGTCGTACTGCAACGGCTCCTCGAGAATTATGTCGCTGAGGCCGTAGCTTTGGGGGTTCTTGGCCATAATCGTCATGGCCAGGATGATCGGGACGTAATTCGATGTTTCGAGCGGCAGTACGCCGCGGTTGCGGAGTTCCCACACGTCGGCGTAGCCGGTTCTTTCCACGGCGCGGTCCACATTGCCGGGGCCGCAGTTGTAGGCGGCGATGGCCAGGTACCAATCTCCAAACTGGTGCTAGAGATCGCGAAGATGGCGGGCAGCGGCGCGGGTCGCCAGTTCAGGGTCGAAACGTTCGTCGACGTAGGCATCCTGACGGAGCCCATACTCGGCACCGCGACCGCGAATAAACTGCCACATTCCAGCCGCGGCCATATAGCTGACCGCGCGGGGTAGAAAGCCCGATTCCGCCTGGGCTAGAAAAATGAATTCCTGGGGAATCCCTTCCTCGTCAAGAATCCGGGAGATCATCGGCTTAAACTTGCCGGCGCGGCGGAGACCAGCGCGGATCGTACCGCGGCCCCGCTCCCCGCTGAAGTAGTTAATAAAGGAAAGAACAGCGTCGGTTGCTTCGAGCGGAAGCTGACTGACGGTGGCGGCAACTTCATCGCGGACCATCGGCTTGATCTTGGGATCCACCGGGAAAGTAAGGCTGAGAATATCGTCGATCGGGGCCTTGTCGAAGCTAGGCTCTTCGCTCTTGCTTACTCCGGCACCGAGCCCTTCTACGTCGAGGCGGTGGATTTTTGCAACCAATTCCTCGAAACGTTTATCAAAATGAGTGCGGTCGACCGGGTCGGCCTTGGAGTTCAGAACAAGATCGACAGCTTCGTCGAACAGCTTGCGCGCCTCTGCCACTCGTCCAGCCTGGACTAATTTACGGCCTTCCTCGAACATCAACTCGGCCCGGCTCATGCGCTCGTCTTTCCGAGTTGGCTTGGCTGGAAAGGGCTGGTTGATCTGTGGCGGAATTGGCGCGACTGCTGCTTTTGCAGGCAGATAGGGCACTCTGGATTCTTCGGCTTCGGCGGCGGCGCGGGCGGCAAAGCTGAAGGGCTGCGCGTGGCAAACGGGCAGGCTCAAGGCCCATGCGAGGGCAGTTGTGGAAAGCGTTTTTAGAATCAAGCGCGTTCGTTCTCCTGGCCTGAGGTGAATTTAGGGTTACATAGCAACCCCCTCACTCTACTATTTTTGGAATAGTCTGAGCAAGCCGGGGTACCTAGTACTAGGGATCGGCGGGATCGGGGCAAAGCATTAATCGTCGTCTTCATCGTGATGGTGGTGCGCCCCGGCAGACCGGGCTGCCGAGATGATCTTGTCCGCCTGCGGCGCCGGCACGAAGTCATAATGATCGAACTCCATCGAGTACGACCCCCGCCCCTGGGTCCGGGCCGTGAGGTCATTCTGATAGGTGAGCATCTCGGCCATGGGGACCAACGCGCGGATGATCTGCGTGCCTTCGGTGGTATCCATCCCCGTCACCCGGCCGCGCCGGCCGTTGCAATCGGAGATGAGATCGCCCGCGTAATCGATGGGCGCGTGGATCTCGACCCGCATGACGGGTTCCAGCAGCGCCGGCTTCGCCGCTTCCATCGCTGCGCGAAATGCTTTCCGCGCCGCTTGCTTAAACGCCATCTCGGAGCTATCGACATCATGATAGGAGCCGTCGTAAACGGCGGCCTTGAAATCCACGAGCGGATAGCCCGCCAGGTGGCCCCGCGTCGTCGCCTCGACGATTCCCTTTTCGATGGCCGGGATGAATTGCCGAGGGACCGAACCGCCGTGGGTCTCATTCGCGAATTGGAAGCCTGCTCCGCGAGGCAGCGGCTCAAAACGAACCCAGCAATCGCCGAACTGACCATGCCCGCCGGTCTGTTTCTTATGCCGCCCCTGAACGGCCGCCGCGACCCGGATCGTCTCTCGATAAGGAACCTTCGGGGCGCGCAGGTTCACGTTGATGTGATACCGGTTGTGCAGTTTGGCGATCGCGATTTCAATATGCTGATGGCCATTGCCGTGGAGCAGAAATTCCTTGGTCTGCGGGTCGCGATCGAAACGAAGGCACAGATCCTCTTCCATCAACTTGTGCATCGCCGTGCCGATCTTGTCCTCGTCGCTGCGGGATTTGGCTTCCACGGCGTAGGCGATCGACGGCTCGGGGAGCAGAACAGGCGGGAACAGGACGGGATGGGCCTTATCAAAAAGGGTGTGCCCGGTCACGGTCTCTTTTAACTTCGGAGCTACGCCCAGGTCGCCCGCATGCAGTTCCGTAATGGGGGAGAAGGTTTTGCCATTGGGCACGCCAAGAGTGGCGAACCGCTCCTCTGCTTGCGTCACCCCGTTGGTCAAATGCGCGTCCGCCTTGATGACACCAGAGATGACCCGAAAGTAGGAAAGCCGTCCGGCGAAGGGGTCCGTGAGCGTCTTAAAGACGTAGACCGAAAGCGGATCCGAGTCGAGGGTCTTCCGCAACTCCCGTTGGTTGTTCCACTGGCCGTAGGCGTTGTCCCGCTCAACCGGCGAAGGCGCAATGTCCACCAGAAAGTCGAGCAACTTGGCGGTGCCGATGTTGTGTAGGCCAGAGGCGGCCAGAATGGGAAACAGGCGGCGTTCGCGGAAGGCTTGGCGCAATCCTTCGACCAGGTGAGGGATAGGAAGCGTGCCTTCGCGGAAGAACTCTTCCAGCAGTTCGTCGTTCCCTTCGGCGATGATCTCGATCAGCGCTTCGTGGGCGACTTTGGCCTCGGCGGCAAGGTATTGCGGAATTGAAATCTCCCGGCCCTTACCGTCCCCGTCCGGCCGGCAGGAAGCGGCCTTCATCGTAATCAGATCGATCACTCCCGAAAGGTCCCGCTCTTCCCCGATCGGCAATTGAATCGGAATCGCCTGCCGCCCGAAGGCCTTTTGGGCGCTTTCCACAGCGCCCGAAAACGAGGCGCGCTCGCGGTCCAGTTTACTGACGACGATCGCGCGGGGGATGTTCAGTTCGGCACACATCGCCCACGTCTGCTGGGTCTGCACCTCGACCCCATCGACGCCATTCAAGACGACGAGAGCCGAATCAGCGGCGACCAGAGCCCCTTTGGTTTCGTGCAAAAACATATGGAAACCAGGGGTATCGATGAGGTTGATCTTGTGCTTGTTCCATTCGAGCGCGGCCAGAGCCGATTGGATGGACAGCTTGCGGGCACGTTCTTCCTCGTCGAAGTCGGTGGGGGTGGTCCCCTCGTCGACCTTGGTGATTCGGTTGACGGCGCCGGCCGTGTGAAGGAGGGCCGCGGTAAGCTGGGTTTTTCCAGCGTGGAGGTGGCCGACCAGAGCCACGTTACGGAGTTCAGTTCCGGTGTAGACCTTCATAGTGATCGTGACACTAACACTTCTGGCCGGGAATAGAAAGGGGGGTGCGTCCCGTTAGAACTGGAAGGAGACGAAGGGTAGAGTCTTATCGACCTGCGGAAACAGCTCACCACTGTTCCCCTTTCCAGCGTGGGCGTTCAGCGCTTCGGTACCCGTTCCGCTCGGGAATACGGACGATCTCGGAGTTGCCAAGGCGCGTCATTTTGAATTTAGCAGGCCGAATTCAGCAGGATCCTAATCCCCGCGAGGCACGATATACTATGCGGTCATGCGCATCCTTCTGTTTCTCGTCGCCGTTGTCGGCTGGGCAGCCGATTCCGGCCAATTAGCGAAGGTGGCCGGTCGGATGAAGGAGCTAGTCGAGCAAAAGCGCATCGCCGGTACGGTTACCCTGTTCCAGCAAAAGGGCGAATTAGTGCACTTTGAAGCGGTCGGCTGGCAAGACATCGAAAACAAAAAGCCGATGCGCAAGGATTCGATCTTCCAGATCATGTCGATGACGAAGCCATTCACGGGCACGGCCATCATGATGCTGGCCGAGGCCGGGCGACTCTCCGTCAGCGATCCCGTCGAAAAGCACTTGCCGGAGTTTCGCGGCCAGATGCTCAAGGCAGACGGGACGTTGAAAAAGCCCGCGCGCCCCATTACGATCCACGACCTGATGACCCATACCAGCGGCCTGCCCGGCGCCCCGCCGCCCGGGATCGCCGAGCTCTACCAGCGGATGGACCGAGTCTTGGCCGACGCGGTGCTGGTCTACTCCCAGCAACCGCTGGATTTTGAGCCCGGCTCCAAGTGGAGCTATTCGAACGCGGGCATCGCCACGCTGGGGCGGATCATCGAGGTGACCAGCGGGATGCCGTATGAGAAGTTCCTCGACACGCGCATCTTCCAGCCGCTGGGGATGAAGGATAGCCACTTCTTCCTGCCGGAGGCGAAGAAAGACCGGCTTGCGATCGTCTATAAGGTAACCACGACGGGCTTGGAGAGGGCGGACGGGACCATCCTCGGTGGCTTATCGGCCCAAGCGCGGCCAGGGTCAAAGTACCCCGCGCCCGAGTTCGGGATGTACTCAACCGCGGAGGATCTCGCGCGGTTCTACCAAGCGCTTTTAACCGGGGATCGAAGGATTCTCTCGAAGGCTTCCATCCAGTTGATGACGAGTAAGCAAACCGGTGACTTACGCGCGGGCCACATGCCGAACACGGCCTTTGGCCTCACGTGGGAAGTAATCGACGATCCGCGCGGCGAATTGCATCTGTTATCGAAAGGGACTTACGGTCATGGCGGAGCTTTCTCCACTCACGGCTGGGTGGATCCAGCGCGGAAAACGGTCGGCGTATTCCTCACGCAAATCACCGGCGCACCCGCCGAAGCGAAGTATGCCTACATGCAGATGGTTAATGCCTCCGTTCTGGAATAGCGGCAAGTTGAACTGTTCCGTTTTGTCGTTTCCTCCGCGGTCAGTCAGGCTGGCATTTTGACCTGTCCAGACAATAGCTATGCTGTGTTTCCGATTCTCGGTGTGGTGTCCGGGGGTACCGCCACATCCTGCGGCAACGCTACCGTTACGGCCACGAATGCCTCTGCCGCCACGCTCGGTAATGGCACCGTGCCCACCAGCTTTCGCTCCACCTATCTCGGGATCAATCTGTCTCTTGGCCTTGATGGAAAAGGCTACACCGCAACCGAAGGTTCCGCCGTCCGCTTCGCTTCGTTCAACGTGTCTCCCGGATCCACTATCTC
>JBKJLJ010000854.1:0-4399 GCA_046597015.1 Bryobacteraceae bacterium | reverse complement strand
TGCCTTCGGCGTCGATCTTAATGACGTCGATGCGAGGTTCGTCGGCGAGCGCCGCGTCGAGGGTGACCGTTTCGACGCTGAGCGATTCGCCGGGGGTGGTTCCGCTAAATAGGGAGTTATGCCCTGAATTATTCGGGTAAGCGGTGAACGTAGCGGTACCCGCGTGGTCGGAGAGGGCACGGGAATCGAGTCGAATGACTCCAGATTCGAGGAAGCCATTCACTTGGACGTTGTCTCGTAGCAGGGCGTGGGTCTTCGGAGTTGGCTCGAAACTGTAGAGGCGACCGTGGCCAGAAAGATGGCGGAGGGCGAACAGGGTATAAATGCCGATGTGCGCGCCGATATCGACGACAACCATGCCCGGTTGGATGAGGCTGGCGAACAGACGCGTCATGCCTGGTTCCGGGAGGCCGCGGAGCGCGTAATAGGCGCCCAGCCGCCATTCCTGACTCGGCACACCCAGCAGAAAGCCCTCGACTTCGGTTACAATCACGTCGGCTCCGGCCTGGAAAACGGGAGAGCGCTGTTGGCGGCGAATGTCCGCGATGCTGTCGCGGAGGAGCTGGTTTTCGAGCCGTAACTGGTCCAACTG
Source organism: Bryobacteraceae bacterium (assembly GCA_046597015.1). Taxonomy (GTDB): domain Bacteria; phylum Acidobacteriota; class Terriglobia; order Bryobacterales; family Bryobacteraceae. The sequence continues at coordinate 3,807 of JBKJLJ010000854.1, read as the reverse complement.
GGCGTTGTGGTGGCGGGCGGAGTCGGTCAGCGTCGCGCAAAGAAGGCGCATGTCTTCTGTCAGGGCAGTTTGGCGTAGGAGACTGGCGTGGGCCTGCATCGCTTGCTGCACCCCGTTCTCTCGAACCAGAGCTGTCAGTTCCGCCTGTTTGACTACGAGATCAGCGACGTACCGGTCGACCTTGTCGGAAATGCTGAACAGGGTGTGGTCGAGTTTGGCGATATTGCGCTCGGCGTGCAGCGCGCTTTCCCGCATGACATAGTCGAGCTTGAGTTCGATGGACTCTACGCGGGAGACCCGCAGGAGAAACTCAAAAACGCGCCGGGAGCTTTTCCAGAGGGCCAATTTGAACGCCGACACCCAACGGATACCAGAGCCGAGGGAAGCTTCCTGGCTGCGGTCCCAAAGGCCAACGTAACGGCGGCCGCCCATTTTCGCCTCGGCCGATTCGACCAGTTGCAGGATCATGGATCGACGGGAGAAATGGTTACGAAGCAGTTCGCGATAGTGGACAAAGCCCCCGACGTCACACTCCCGGCCGAAGATTCGCAAGTAACTTTCGCGAACGAATCCGGCATCATCGGCGATGGCAAGCAGGGGCGCTAAATCGACGGTGTTGGAAACAGACGCGGTTTGGCTGGCGGGTGAACTCTCTGCGGGTCCCAGCTTCTCGACGAGGCGACGCTTGATCACAGTTGCGTTGAAATCCAAGGGACTAGTCTAACGCGGGGCTTCCGCACTTTGCAGCGAGTGTTCGTATTCAGCGCAGACGTCGGCCAGCGGTCCGTCGCGAACAACGCGCCCGTGATCGAGCCAAATGGCGCGATCACAAAGGCTGGCGACGATACTGTGCACATGGGAGGCGCAGAGGATGGTCTTGCCTTGAGCGCGAAAGTCTTTCATGCGATCGAAACATTTCTGTTGGAAACGATCGTCGCCGACGGCGAGAATCTCATCGATCAGCAGAATCTCGGGGTCCGCATGGACGGCAATAGCGAAGGCGAGGCGAAGCCACATGCCGCTCGAATAGGTTCGCAGGGGATCGCCGATGAACTCTTCGAGTTCGGAAAAGTCGACGATGGAACCAAAGCGGCGCGTGGTTTCGAGGCGGGAAAGGCCGCTGAGCGAGGCGTTCAAGAAGACGTTCTCGCGGCCGGTGAGATCGGGATGGAAGCCGGTGCCGAGTTCGAGCAGGGCGGTGAGGTGGCCTTCGGTGCGCAGGGAACCGGATGTGGGCGGGACGACGCCCGAGATGAGATTCAGAAGCGTACTTTTGCCCGCGCCGTTTCGACCGAGCACAGCCACCGACTCGCCGTGTTGCACTGCAAAATTGATGTTGGACAGAGCCGTAAAGCGATCGGGCCGCCAGCGGCTAAACCACCTACTAGTCTGGAGGGGGAACGACTTGGTGACCCCTTTGAGCTCGATACTGAATGGCGAGGACGGGCTTCGCATGAAAATCCACTACGCTGCGGTGAGGGTAGCAATTATATGTTCCCACGTCAGGCCCATGTTTTGGATCAGGTCATATCCGGCGCGTCCCCAGGCCCGGGCGGCGGCTCGATCTTCGAAGAGCCGGTCCATGGCTTCGGCCAGGCTTTGGGCGTTGGGTTCGGCGACGTAGCCTGTTTCTCCGTGGCGGACAATTTGGAGGATCCCTCCCGAGTCGGAGGTGGTAAGGACGGCCTTGCCGGAGTAGAAGGCTTCCATAGTGACGTAGCCGTAGGAGTCTTCATCGAACGGGATGTAGGCGGCACCGAGGGAGTCGGCGAAGAAGCCGGCTTTTTCTTCTTCGGTGATGAAGCGGTCAATGATCGTGACGCGCTTGGAGAGGTTGAACTTCTTAATGAGCTGTTCGATTTGGCGCGCATCGCCTTCGGCTTCGGATTTGCCGGCGACGACGAGGCGAACGTCAGACCGGACGTGCCGCATGGCTTCGACAAGAAGATGCTGTCGCTTGGAAGTGGTGATGCGGCCGGCGCAGAAGATGTAACCGCCGGGTTCGCCGAAACGGAAGTGGCTTGTTTCGAGCAGAGGCGGATAGAGAACCTCGGACGGGATTTGATTGAAGCGTTGGAGCCGGGCGGAGGTGGTGGCGGAATTGGTATAGATCCGGCGGGCTTCGCGCAAAAACGTGTTGTCCGCTTCGATGATGCTGCGGCGGACGGAGAGGTTTTCGGGGGTCTCTTCCATGCCTTGGTAGGGCGTTCCCCAAAGATCGTAGACCTGACGAAACTGATGCACAAGCCAGAGAAACTTATTGTCGTGGGGCAGATAGTAGGCAGGGAACTTAAAGGCGATGACCCGGTCGACGTTCTGGAGGTGCATCAGACGGCAAGCCAACATGCTGTCGAGAATCTTCGTGGGAGGCTCCCAGCGGAAGGGGATTCGTACGAGCATGGCTTGGTGGCCGAACTCAATGAGTTTTTGCGTGAGGGCTTCGGCGAGGTGTTCCGCGCCACCGCGGACAAAGGGGACGCAGTTGTTGGCGACGAGGATCTTCATGCGAGCATCCGATCGAGAATATGGTCCCAGGAAATTCCGAGTTCTCGCATGCGGACGGCACCGGCTTCGCCCATGGCGCGGGTTTTGACACGGTCGTTAAAGAGTTCGTCGAACGCGGCCGCGATAGCGATGGGTTCCGGTGAGGCGACGAAGCCAATGCGCTGATCGACGATCAGTTCGAGCGTACCGCCGGAGTCGGAGGTGGTCAGCACGGCCTTGCCGGACTGATGGGCTTCGAGGCTAGGATAGCCGTAGGAATCTTCGTCGACGGGAAAGTAGGCGGCGGCGAGGCACTCCGAGAAGAGTTTTACCTTATGCTGTTCCCCGATCCAGTCGTCGAAGATGGTGACGCGGTCTTTGAGTTTATGGCGGTGGACGAGGGAGTGAAGTTCATCGACATAGGCTGCGGCGTCGGGGTCGGCTTTGCCGGCGATGAGGAGTTTGACGCCGGAGCGAACGTGGCGCATGGCTTCAATGGCGAGCCATTGGCGCTTATGGTGAACGAGGCGATTGAGATAGAGGACGGTGTCTCCGTAGCCGGCGCAATGGTAGTTTTCCGCGTTGGGCAAAGGGGGATAGAGGACCTCGGCGTCAATGGAGTTGTACTGCTTCAGGCGCTTGGCGACCACCTTTGAATTGCTGAAAACGCGACGGCATTCGCCGAGTCCGAGGCGGTCGGCGTTCATGATGGAATCGCGAATCCGGGTGCCTTCGGGGGTGAGGGGGATGTCCTGATAGCGGGTTCCCCAGAGGTCGTAGGCACCGCGGTGATGATGGATGAACCAGACGACTTTTTTGGGGTGGCGGAGGAGGTAACTGGGGAAGCGGATGGTAATCAGGCGGTCACCGTGCTCGGAGAGGTCGAGGAGGCGGAGGGCGGTCATCTGTTCGAGTAGCTCTTCGTGATGGGAAGAGAAGGGAAACTTCAAGACCTCGACTTCGTGACCGGCGCGGGTGAGTTGATCGGCGAGCGAGTCAACGATGACGGTGTAGCCGCCGTAGAGGAAAGGGACGACGGTGCTGGCGACGATGATCTTCAGCGGAGCCTCCGGGTGGCGGGTACGCCGACCCAGACGGAGTTGGGGTCGATGTCGCGAATGACGACGCCCCCGGCGCCGACCGTGGCCCAGGCGCCGATGTTCATACCCGGCACGGCGCAGGACCCGGCGGCGAGAAACGCCCCTTCCCCGACGGTGACATTCCCGGCTAGGTGGGCGCCGGGCGCGATGTGGGCGCAGGAGCCGATGTGGCCATCGTGGTCGACGGAGGAGCCGGTATTTAGGATGGCGCCGTCTCCGATGG
>JBKJLJ010000823.1:0-9034 GCA_046597015.1 Bryobacteraceae bacterium | reverse complement strand
ACGGCAATCGCATTGAAGCTGAACCCGTTTGAATATCCGACGATGTACTTCTACAACGCCGTGGCGAATTTGAACTTGAACAAGCTGGATGAGGCGGAGAAGTCGGCTCGGGAGGCGCGGAAGTTGGACGCCAAGAACCGGATGCCGAAGATCGACCATGTCCTCGGGATCATCTTGGCGCAGAAGCGCGATCTGCCAGGGGCGAAGGAGAGCCTGACGGCTTATCTGAAGGCGAGCCCGAAGGCGACAGATGCGGACGCGGTGAAGAAGCAGCTGGAGCAGTTGGATAAGCTGATAGCTGAGGGCCAGTAGCGCCGAATGAATTTTGTAGAAGAGTTGGAGCTGGTGCTGCCAGCCGATTTGCCGCATCGTGCCCGGGTGATCGAGAAGTGTGGCGAGCATTTGGCGTTGATCGTAGCGGCGAATGAGCATTTGAATCTGACGCGGATCACCTCGCCTCGGGATGCGGCGGTGAAGCACGTGCTGGATTCGGTGCTGCCGTGGCGTCTGTTTGCGGGGGCTAAGAAGGTGGTGGACGCGGGGTCGGGGCCGGGGTTCCCCGGGGTGCCGTTGTCGCTCGTTTTGCCGGAAGTGCGGTTTGTGCTGGCGGAGAGCGTGCAAAAGAAGGCCCGGTTTTTGAGCGCGGCCGTGGAGACGCTGGGCCTCGAGAACGTGGGTGTGCTGCCGCAGCGGGCCGAGGAGGTCGTAAAGATTTTGAAGGCCGACATGCTAACGGCCCGGGCGATGGCTCCGTTGCTGCGGGCGGTGGGTTTGTTTGCGCCGGCGGTGAAGTCGGGGACGCGGGCATTTTTCTATAAGGGGCCGGACGTGGAGATGGAGATTGTGGCGGCGGCCGAGGAGATTAAGCGGCACCGGATGCATGTGGAGGTGGTGGAGCGGTACGAACTGCCGGAAGGTTTCGGGACGCGGACGGTGGTGGAGATGACGCGTTATGCCCGTACTGTCTGACGAGAAAGTGCAGCGGCGGACGTTGACGCTGATTTTCTTGACCGTGTTTTTAGATTTGCTCGGCGTGGGGATTTTGATCCCGATTTTGCCGTTTCTGGTGCGGCAGTTCCAGAGCGATGCGACGACGGTGGGGCTGCTGAGCTTGTCGTACTCGGCGGCGCAGTTTGTAGCGACCCCGATTTTGGGGGTGCTGTCGGATCGGTACGGGCGGCGTCCGGTATTGGTCTTCAGCATCTTCGGGTCGGCGATCGGGTACTTTCTTTTTGGATGGGCGGGATCGTTGTGGCTGATGTTTTTCGCGCGGATTGTGGATGGGATCACGGGGGGGAACATTTCGACGGCGCAGGCTTGCATCGCCGACATTTCGTCCCCGGCGGACCGGGCGAAGAATTTCGGAATTATCGGGATGGCGTTCGGTTTGGGGTTCATCATTGGCCCGGCGCTCGGCGGGTTTTTGAGCAAGATCGACATTCACGCTCCGGCGTATGCTGCGGGGGGGATGGCCCTGGTGACGTCGTTGTTCGCTTACTTCCTGTTGCCGGAGACGTTGCCGGTGGAGCGGCGGAAGGCGGGGGCGGCGCAGTGGAGCGACCTGAATCCGCTGCGGCCGGTGGTGGCGGCGTTTCGGAATCCGGCGCTACGGGTGCTGCTGCTGAGCTTGTTTCTCCTCAATTTCGCGTTTGCGGCGTTGCAGACGAATTTTTCGTTGTTTACGCTGGCGCGGTTCGCTTGGGGGCCGGAGGACAACGCGTGGGTGTTCGCCTTTATCGGTCTGATGGTGGCCTTCAATCAGGGGTTTCTGGTGCGGAAGTTGCTGCCGATTTGGAAAGAGCGGCCGTTGGCACTGGCGGGGTATGCCTTCTTCGCGTTGGGATTTTTGTGGATCGCGGTGGCGCCGGTGGGTTGGATGATGTATCCGGCGAGCGGGTTGATCGCGGTGGGTAGCAGTTTTACGAACCCGACGTTAACGGCGTTCCTATCGCAGCGGGTGAGCAATCGGGAGCAGGGGTCGATTTTGGGGACGACGCAGGCGGTGTTGAGCTTGACGCGGGTGGTGGGTCCGTTGTGGGCGGGGTTGGTGTTTGATCACTTTGGTACGGGCGCGCCGTACTCGACCGGAGCGGTGTTCATCTTGGTTGCCGCGCTATGCGCGTGGCCGGTGTTACGAAAATGATGCTATTGTTTGCAGCGACGCTACTGGTGGTTTCGGTGGACGGGTTGGATCAGCGGTATTTGGAGAACGCTGACCAGTTGGGGCTGAAGATGCCGAATCTGCGGAAGTTGACGCGGGAGGGGCAGTGGTCGCGGGGGGTGCGGGGGGTGGTGCCGACGGTGACCTGGCCGTCGCATACGACGTTGATCACCGGGGCGACGGCGGACGAGCATGGGATTCTTTCGAATCGGCGTCCGGCGGAGGAGGGGGGCGATTACTACTGGGACGTGAACTTGCTGAAGCGGCCGACGCTGTTGGATGCGGCGGCGAAGAAGGGTTTGCGGACGGCGGTGATTACGTGGCCGGTGACGGTGAACGCGCCGGCGACGTTCAACCTGCCGGAGTATTTTAAGAAGCGGCGGGGCGGGGCGATGGATACGCCTTCGATTTGTGGGAAGGCCCGGCCGGCGGACCTTTGCGTGAAGATTGCGGCGCGGTATCCGAGTTTTCCGCAGGAGTGGATGGATGACCGGTCGCGGACGCTAGCGGTGCGGTATTTGCTGGAGGTGGAGAAGCCGGATGTTTTGCTCGTGCACCTGGTGGATTTAGATAGTGAAGCGCACGAGACGGGGCCGTTTTCTGTAGAGTCGAATGCGCTGGTCGAGTATACGGACGAGTTGGTGGGGACGATGATGCGGGCGCTGCCGCCGGGGGGGCGGGTGGTGTTGGTTTCTGACCACGGGTTTGAGGCGGCGAAGACGGAAGTGCACCTGAAGACGGAGGCTCCGGCGGGGGTGAAACCGATGGGCGGGTTTGTGGTGGGGGAGGATGCGGCGGGGGCGGCGTGGCTGAGAAAAGTTAAAAGTGACGCGCGTTACGGAATTGGACGGGAGATTCCGGCGGAGGAAATTTTGCGATTGGCACCCCGTTTGGCGGGTGCTAAGGTGGTGTTTGAGTGTGCCGATGGAGTGTGGTTTGGGTATGGAAACGTGAAGTTATTGGATAAGCCGAGGGAAATTGGGAACCATGGGCACTGGCCGACGCGGTACCGTGCGGTGTATGCGGTGTGGGGGGAGGGGGTTGCGGCCGGAAGGTTACCAGAAATTCCGATGCAAGAGATTTACGAGAGGCTTAGCGTGTTGGCCGGCCTATCTTCTACAATAGTTACGAAATGAGTATGCTTTCCCAGCGGCTGCAAGTCGGCATCGCGCAAAAGCAAATCCTAACTCCTGGGCTCGTCCAGTTAGTGACGGTTCTGCAGCTGAACCGGCTCGAATTGAGAGATATGATTGCGCAGGAAATGGCGCAGAACCCGGTATTGGAGGAGTCTCTGGACCCATCGGAGGAGATGACCCCGGCGGAGTTGCAGCAGGTTTTGGAGCGCGAGCGGGAGTCGACTCCGGCGGACCATGAGTTGATGGCGGCGTCCGGGACCGAGGCGGAGTATCACGCCGAAGCGGTGGCGGAGGCGGCAGCCGAGGGCAATCACGAAGAGATTGTGGCCCCGGCGGCGACGGACCCGTTTGACGAGATCGACTTCGACAACTACTTCAACGACTATCTGGAGCCGGGGTTTAAGAGTCCGGCTGGGGAGAGCACGGAGAAGCCGAGTTGGGAGACATTTGCGTCGGCGCCGGTGATGTTGCCGGACCATTTGCGGACCCAGTTGAGTTTGGTGGTGATGCCCGATGAGGTCCGGGACGCATGCGAGAGCGTGATTGGGAACCTGGACGATAACGGGTACGTGACGGCGACGCTCGAAGAGATTGCTACCTACGGGTCGCACACGCTGGACGATGTGGAGAAGGCGCTCGAGGAAGTGCAATCGCTGGATCCGGCGGGGGTAGGGGCGCGGGACGTGAGGGAATGTTTGCTGTTGCAGATTGAGAACCGGCGCGGCGTGGGGGGCGTGGCGTGGCAGATTCTCGATAAGCACATGAAGATGCTGGAGATGCGGCAATATCGGGAGTTGGCGAAGGCTTTGGGGAGACCGCTCGATCATATTCAGACGGCGGTGGAAGTGATCAAGCATCTGGATCCGCGACCCGGGCTGAAGTATTCGGGGCCGGGGGCGCGGTCGGTGGAGCCGGACGTTTACATCTACAAAGATGGCGATGGGTACCATATTGAACTGAACGATGAGGACATGCCGCAGTTGCGGTTGAATCGGCAGTACATCAAGATGCTGGATCGGGAACAGGAGCCGAACAAGGAAGTTCGGAACTACGTGAAGGATCGGTTTAACGCGGCGGCGATGCTGCTGAAGAACATCGAGCAGCGGAAGCAGACGATTTTGAAGGTTTGCCAGTGCATTATTGATCGGCAGCGGGAGTTTTTAGAGCACGGGCTTAACCAGCTTCGGCCGATGATGATTAAGGATTTGGCGGAAGAGATTGGCGTGCATGCATCGACGGTAAGCCGGGCGGTATCGAGCAAGTACGCGCATACGCCGCAGGGTGTATTTGAGCTGCGGTATTTCTTTTCGGAGGCGGTACAAGGGCCGAGCGGAAGTTCGACGCCTTTGCTGCTGCTGAAGCGGATGGTGAAGAAGATGATCGACGATGAGGACACCTCCAAGCCTCTGACCGATGATCAAATCACCGCAAAATTACAGGCTGAAGGAATCAATGTCACGCGACGGACGGTGGCGAAGTATCGGGAGGATTTGAAGATCCCGTCGACGCATCAGCGCCGCGTGAAGGACTAAAAACAATATGAATCTGAATTATACGGGCGCGAATGGAGAGCTGACCCCGGCTCAATTGACCAAGCTGGAGAAGCGGTTTGTGAAGCTTGGCAAGATGATCGACGGCAAGGGGGAGAAAGAGGCGCGCGTCATTCTGAAGACGGACAAGCGTTTAGTGAAGCAGGCTGAGATTACGGTGAATTTCCAGAACCATTCGCTGGTTTCGAACGCGAAAGGTCCGGCGTATTTACCGGCGTTGTCGGAAGCGTTGGACAAGCTGGAAAAGCAAGTGATCAAGCTGCGGGAGAAGCGGCGGGATAAGGTTCGGGTGGGTGTGAAGTTGACCCAGACGGTGGCGAAGGAAGCGGCGAGGGAGACGGCGAAAACGGCCCCTCCGAAGGCTGCCGCCGCGCCGAAGTTAAAAGCGGCGAAGGTGAGCAAGAAGCCGATGACGGTGGACGAGGCGGTATCGGTGGCGATCCGGAAGAACGTGGGTTATGTGGCGTTCCGCGATGCGGAGACGAGCGGCATCAGTGTGGTGATCCGCCGGGAAGACGGCGACTTCGACTTCTTCCAGGCGTAGTCACTTTCAGGGTTAAACAAGGCGTGGCGAAAAAGATTCCAGCGAAAAAGGTGGGCCGCTCGGAGCTCGTGATTATCACGGGCATGAGCGGCTCGGGCAAGGGTACGGTACTGAAGGCGCTGGAGGATTTGGGTTACTACGCGGTGGACAATCTGCCGCTCGAGTTGATTCCGAAATTTGCCGAGTTGACGGGGAGCAGTCCGCAGATTGCATCGGCGGCGTTGGTGGTGGATGTTCGCGAGGGGGAGGCGCTGCGGCGTTTCCCGGCAATCTATCATCATTTGCAGAAGGCGTTGCCGACGCGGCTGGTTTATTTAGAGGCGGACGATCCGGCCTTGCTACGCCGATTCAGCGAGACGCGGCGGCCGCATCCGTTGGGGGCGGACCGGTCGGTGGCGTCGAGTGTGAAGGAGGAGCGGCAACTATTGGAGCCGATTCGGAGGCTGGCGGATTTGGTATTGAACACGTCGAAGTTCAACGTGCACGAGTTGCGGGAGGTGATTGGCGAGAAGTTTGGGGCGGGGCGGGACGAGTCGCAGATTTTGATTTACGTGACGAGCTTTGGGTATCGGCACGGGATTCCGTCGGACTCGGATCTGGTTTTTGATGTGCGGTTTTTGCCGAACCCGAACTATATTCCGCAGTATAAGGAATTGACGGGGAAGAACGCCGAGGTGGCGAAGTACATTCGGAGTTTTCCGCAGACGAATGAGTTTATGGAGCGGATTTCGGATCTGCTCGCGTATCTGCTGCCGCACTACATTGAAGAGGGGAAGAGCTACCTGACGATCTCGTTTGGGTGTACCGGGGGTCATCATCGGAGTGTGATGATGGGTGAGGAGATCCGGAAGCGATTGACTAAGTTAGGGTATCGGGTGAAAGGGTTGCACCGGGATATTCAAAAATAAATCGGGCTTGGCTGAGCAATTCGGCGGTATGGCTGCGCCTATGGAGATAGAGTATGTCGAACCTATCCCATCTTCAACTGGCCGAGATCGCGGCGGACATTTTTCTTTGTGACCTGTTTACGCTGGATCCGACGATTGGCCGGCGGTTTAGCAGCCGGTTGCGCGATGAGCGGGCTGGGCTGGTCCGGGTTTGGACGGCGATGTTAAATAACGCGGGGGACGCCGCGCGGTTACGCCCGCTGATTTCCGGGTTGCTGGACGGTTTTCGATTGCAAGGTGCGAACGTGGATGACCAAGCCATATTTGGCATGGCCTTAGTGCGGGTGCTGCGTTCGGCGGTGGGCCGGCAGCGCGAAGGCGCCGTGGCGGCGGAATGGGTGATTTCGTGGAAAGAGATGGTGCAGGAGTCGATCACGCTGGAGCTGGCGTGCGTATAGCCCAGCAAAGTCCCCGCGGCCAGAATTGAGCGGCGGCTGCAGCCTAACTCCGTTGGCCATCCAATTCCGGAAGTTGGCCGACGCCTCCGGGTTCAGAAGGGCGTGCGGCCCATAGAATTCGTGGTAGAGCTCAAGAGTTCTATCCCGGAACGAGGCTCCGAAACGCACTCGACTCTGCTCCCAACCGAGCAGCGCGGTAAATAATGCAAAACCTTCGGCTCCGTCGGACGGGTTGCCACGCCCGGTCGCAATAAGATGTGCCTCGGTTTCGTACCAGAGAAGGACCCTTCGATCCGCCAAAATTGCTGACAAACGGCGTGCGGTCTTGATAGGGTGGAGTCAGGTTCGAAATCACAGCGAAAACTTTTGTTTACAACTAACTCTCTTCTATTGTGTCGCTTAGCATGAATCGGAGGGGCTCCTCCAAAATTTTCGGTTGCTTTTGGTTCGCTGTGATACCTTTAGTGGTAGCTCCAGCGTTGGGCCTCGCGGCGGATCCAATTCGCTATGAATCCAGCGTGGATGCGATGGGCTCGACGTTTTCCATTGCTGCCTACGGACCGGATCGCGACTCAATCGCCGCCACCGTGGAGCAGGCCCTGGAAGAAGCCCGGCGGTTGGACCACATGCTCTCGAACTATCGGCCAGAGAGCGAGTGGAGCCAAGTAAATCGTTTCGCCGGTCAACGTGAGGTCACCGTCAGCCAGGAGTTGTTCGATCTGCTTGCCGCCTGCTACGCCTACAGTCAGAAAAGTCTCGGATCCTTCGACATCACGGTCGGCCCCCTTATGAAAGTTTGGGGCTTCTATAAAGGAAGCGGCCAAATGCCGCATCGGTCTGAAGTCCGGGTCGCTCTGGCGCGCATTGGATATCAGAACTTGATTTTGAACCCGACCACCCGCACAGTTCGCTTCGCCAAAAATGGCATCGAGATCGATCCCGGTGGGATCGGCAAGGGCTATGCTGTCGATCGAATGGTTGAAATCCTGCGGCGCGGCAACATCAAATCCGCACTGATCAACGCCGGTGGATCTTCGATGTTCGCGATTGGCACCCCGCCCGGGGAATCGGGATGGGAAGTCAAAATCCGGGATCCGCGCGACAGCCGGAAAACGGTCCACGAACTCCGGCTGAAGGATCAGTCCATGTCCACTTCGGGCAGCTATGAAAAGTTCTTTACCGTGCGGGGTCGTACCTACTCGCACATTATGGACCCGCGGACCGGTGATCCGGCCCAGGGTATGTTTTCTGTTTCGGTGATCGCCCCACGCTGTATCGACAGCGAGGCTTGGACGAAACCGGTCTATATCAATGGCCGCTCTTGGGCGGCCCAAAACATTCCAAAGGGATTTCGCGCCTATCTTTGCGAAGGGCGTTCGGAATCCCCGGGGGAGGCCAAATGCGCGTGGCTCCAATGAGCAGCCGTTTCCTCGATGCATGCCGTCGCCGGCCCACGGACGTCCGTCCCGTGTGGTTTATGCGACAGGCTGGTCGTTATATGAAGCAGTACCGGGACATCCGGGCTAAGCACACCATTCTCGAGATGTGTAAGCGGCCAGATCTTGCCGCTGAAATCACTCTCCAGCCCATCGAAGTCCTCGATGTCGACGCGGCCATCATCTTTGCGGACCTGCTCCTGCCTGTCGAACCCATGGGTTTGAAGCTGGACTACCGCACCGGCGAAGGCCCCCACATCGACAATCCAGTGCGGACGTCGGCTGACGTGGATGCCCTCTCGATTTCGAATGTCGACGATCTCGGCTACGTCGGCGAATCCATTCAGATGGTCCACAAGGCGCTCGCCAACAAGATTCCGATTATCGGCTTCGTCGGCGCGCCGTTCACCCTCGCCAGCTACATGATCGAAGGCGGGCCGTCGAAAAGCTTCCTCCACACCAAGCGTCTGATGTACTCGGACGAAACTCTGTGGCGCCGCTTGATGGGCAAAATCGTTGACGTCCTCGGACCGTTCGCCCTGATGCAGGTCGCCAATGGGGCCCGCGCCATTCAGGTGTTCGATTCGTGGGTCGGTGCGCTCTCCCCGGACGACTATGTCCGCTACGTCGCCCCCTACTCCCGGGCCCTCATCGAGCGCATCCGGTCCTCCGGCGTACCCGTCATCCACTTCGGCACCGGCGCGAGCGGCTTCTTCAAAGAACTGCACGCCGCCGGGGGCGATGTGATGGGTGTCGACTGGCGCGTCAACATCGATCAAGCCTGGATGGACATCTCCTATCGCAGCGCTGTGCAGGGCAACCTGGACCCCGCCGCGCTCTTTGCTCCGCTGCCCGAACTCAA
>JBKJLJ010000515.1:0-2963 GCA_046597015.1 Bryobacteraceae bacterium | reverse complement strand
AGTTGCTGATTGGAAGCCGTCGCCCGCGTCCCGAAGTCGGAGGGCGTCGCCACAAGTCCGCGCCCAAAATAGTACTGCCAAATCCGGTTCACCATCACCCGGGCCGTCAGCGGATTGGCGGGTGAAGCGATCCATTCCGCCAACCCTTTCCGTCGATAGCTGGTTTCCGCCGTCAGCGGCGCAGCGGGAATGTCGCCGCCGCCCACCGCGGTCGGGTAGCCGGCGACCACCTCTTCCCCGTCGCTGCCGCCCTTCGCCGGCATAAAGGTGCGCGGCGACTCGCGGCCCAAATCTGTCAGGCCGGGCGAGAAGGGGCCCGGCTGGAAGTTTTTAAACATCGCCACCAGCTTCTTTTCTATACTGTCCAGGCGCGCCTGCTCTTCTTTCGATAGCGTCGCGAACACTTGCGCGTCCGACGGCTCCACCTCTTTCTGAAACTGGTCCGTAATCTTCTTTTGCTCCGGCGTCTTCTGGTCGTCGGGGGTGTGGAAAGCGAGCGCCACCTCGGGAGACCTCTTCTCTAACGTCGCCTCGCGCAGCGCCTTCCGATGCGGATCCAGCAGCGCCATCATCTGCGTACCCAGCTCGTGTAACCGGAACGTGCGGGTGTTCTCGTTCAAATCGTAGCCGCGGGCCTGGTTGTAGTGGAGAAAAACGCGCGTCTTCACATGCGGCATGAAGACGGCCTGCAGCCGGTAGTAGTCCCGCTGCGGAATCGGGTCAAACTTGTGATCGTGGCAGCGAGCGCAACCGACCGTCAGACCCAGAAAGACGCCCGCGGTGGTGTCGGTGAAGTCGGTCAAAGTTTCGACGCGGTTCTCTTTTTCCTGCTTAAAGAGCAGATCGCGATTCGTGCCGACCGCGTAGAAACCGGTGCCCTGCTGCGCCTCCGGTTCCTCGGGAAAAATCTCGTCCCCGGCGATGGTTTCTTGAATGAAGCGGTCGTAAGGCTTATCGTCGTTGAAGCTCTTCACGACGTAATCCCGGTAGCGCCAGGAGTAGAGCAGATAAGGGTCTTGCTCAAATCCGGAGGTGTCGCCGTAGCGCGCGAGGTCCAGCCAATGCTTGCCCCACTTTTCGCCATATCGAGGCGAAGCGAGTAACTTCTCGATCAACTTCGCGTAAGCATCCGCACCGCTATCGGCTACAAAAGCGTCGATCTCCGCCTTGGAGGGAGGAAGCCCATGCAGATCGAAGGTAGCCCGGCGGATCAAGGTGAGTTTGTCAGCGGGAACCGCCCGTTTCAGGCCTTTCTCCTGCAGCTTAGAGGTAATGAAATGGTCGATATTGGCCCCCGCCGGGCGAACAGGAGCCTGAAACGCCCACCAAGTCGGAGCTTTAGAGCCGGGCGGCGCGCCGGTGGGGAAAACGGCGCCTGCGGTCAGCCAAGTCGACAGCAGCTTGGATTCATCGGCGGAGAGCTTGCCGGTCGGCGGCATCTTCACTTTGCCGGTGTAGGCGATGGCCGTTAGAACGCGATCGCGATGGGTGACTAGGTCAGTGGAAGTGGAGAGGCGAATACCGGCCATCTGCATCTGTTGGTTATGGCACTGCTGGCATTTGGCGGAAAGGACGGCGACGGCGTCGGTGTTCGGATCGGCGAAAGCGACGGTGGCGGCAGCCAGGAGCCAAAGGAGGAAGCGCATCATAATCTGCCCCAATTACATCACAATTTGCCCCCTTACGCGCCGAAACGCCCACTGCCAGGGGCAGCGGGCGTTTGCGACTCTGCAACGATGACTACTTACGGGTAATCTGGACCTTAGGCACCGCAAGGTAACCCTTGACCGCGTCCTTCGTCACTTCGTTCACGACCAGTTCATACGGTTGCCGCGCCTTGGAGAGAACGTAGAACTGTACCGGTTCGTTAGCCGTCTTGTCGCGCTTCTCAATCTTGTGATCGTCGGCAATCACGTCCAGCGTGAATTTGCTGCGTTTCACGTCCGTTTTTCGTACGGCGAGTTGAATGTCGCCGACTCGCTGCGCTTTACCATTGCGTGGGATTTCGAATTCGACGTAGTTCCGATCGCCAAGTTCTCGAAGCGCCGTAAGCTCCTTCGAGTTGGTCGCGATCAGCCCGCTCATCACGCCCATGTCGCCCGTCGCCCGCCGCAAGTCGGAAATCGTGCTTTGAAGTTCCGTCTGGGTCTTGACGACATCCAATTTCACCGCGCCGACGTCGCTAGAGACGCCCTCAATCTTGGAATTAGCCTGGAGCGAGTTTTCTTTCACCTGGGAAAGCTCAGCGGTCATCTGCTTCCCTTTCTCTTCTTCGCTCTTGGCGAGGTTGGAGACGATCTTCTCGGCGTGTCGACGAGCCGCAATTTGCGCTGCCATCGAAGCCTTGTTCACGCTCTCCAAGGACTCTTTGCGGGCGGAATCGAGGTCCGTCCGGACGCCGCCAAGGTTGTCCTGTAGCGTTTTGTCCATGTTGCCAAGGCTGGCCTGCAACTCATTCACCTGGCGCTGCACGCCGCCAACTTCTTTATTCACGTCTTGGAGGCGGACGGACTGGTAGCCGTTGATGCCTAAAGACAGGGCGAATGCCCCTGCCAGAATCGGAGTGGCCCAGTTCCTACCGCGACTTGTATGAATCTCTGCGTTCGGTTTGATATCTTCCATGGGGTTCACTTGTTGTACTCCTGCCCTCCTTGATTGCAATCAACGCGCCAAACCATAAAACTCTTGTAATCAATGACCTGGATTAATTACACCCCAACGGTGTTCAGCAATTGGACAGAATCCTAAGTCAAAGCGACCCGCATCGTTCAAATTTGCAACGAGCAATGGCTGTTGGATCTCTCGGAATCCCAGCGCCACAACCTGTATCCTGGCAATCCAATCAACCCTCGCGGCTCCCACACCCCGCGGAGCCTCACTTGGCCGTTACTCGGGCACATCGAACAAACTTACCGGCTCCACCCGTTCCCGCACGTTCATCTCGTGTCGAAACTGTGTCGATG
>JBKJLJ010000478.1:0-3855 GCA_046597015.1 Bryobacteraceae bacterium | reverse complement strand
GAATACGCCGATTCCGATGGCGATGAAGACGGGTCCGTTGACGCTGTTTTTGCAGTCGACGGTGGGGCGGGTTCTGATGAGCAAAGACGGGGCGCGGGCGGAGGGGGTGGAGATCGTGAGGGCGGACGGGAGCCGGGAGGAGATCCGGTGCAAGGCGCTCGTGTTGGCTTGCAGTACGGTGGAAACGGCGCGGTTGCTGCTGGCGCAGGGAATCGGGAATTCGAGCGGGCAGGTGGGGCGGAATTTGACCTCGCACTTTGGGTTGACGGTGGTGGGTTTGTTTCCGCAGGTGCGAGGACGGGATGCGTCGAACGACGACGGTTGGGACTACTATCACAGCATGCTGTCGGGGATGTATTGGCGGGAGAAATCGAAGAATTTTGAAGGGACCTATCAGGTGCAGTGCGGGGCGGGGGTGCATCCGAAGAAGCTGGCGATCAAGTGGGCGCCGGGGTTTGGGGAGAGTATGAAGGCCCAGTTGAAGGACTGGAATACGATTCACGCGGGGATGAATATGCAGGGGATGTTGCTTGTGTCGAAGAACAAGTTTGTTGACTTGGATCCGGTGAGGAAAGACGCGCTGGGGATGCCGTTGCCGCGGGTGCATTTGCACTATGACGATTCGGATTTGGCGATGGCGGACGACGTGATTGCGACTTGCGAGGAGATCATCCAGCTGGGCGGGGGGACGGTGCATTCCTCGCCGGGAAAGGCGACGCGGGAGAATCTGGTGATTGATTCGAATCATTGGGTGGGGACGGCGCGTATGGGGACGGACAAGAAAACGAGCGTCGTGGATTTGGAGGGGCGGAGCCATGATGTCGCCAATTTGTTTATCGGCGATGCGAGTGTGTTTCCGGCTTACCCGGAGAAGAACCCGACGTTGACGAACGTGGCGCTGTCGTGGCGGATGGCGGAGAAGTTGGCGGCGCGGGCGCGACGGGGGGAGCTGTAATGCTGGACCGAAGAGAATTTGTTTCGTTGGGGGCGTTGCTGGCCGCGGTGGACTATGTTCCGCGGGCGTTGACGGCGGCGGAGTTTGGGGCGGCGGAGGAGTTTGTGGAGCTGATTATTCCCGGGGCGAGGGGGGCGCGGGTGATGCGGTACATCGACATGGGGCTGGCGCATGGGGTGGGTGATGCGGGGGCTTGGAAGCGGGGGGTGGGAGCTTGGTTGAGCGCGAAGGTTCCGATGGGGGAGTTGGCGGCGAAGGAACTCGATCCGGGGACGGAGTTGGAACGGTTTTTCGGCGTGGCGAAGCGGGCGGCGATTGAGGCTTATGCGTTGAGCGAGGAGGGGCAGCGGGATTGGTTGGGCTACCGGGGAGGGGTCCATTTGACGGCCTTCCCCGGTTGCACGGAGGAGCACGGTTAGAGGGGTGGGGATTGCTTATGGAAGTCGGTTTCGTCTTCGAGGGCGGCGGCGACGGCGAGGAGGCGGCGTTCTTCGAAGGGGGCGGCGATGATTTGGAGGCCGAGGGGCATGTGGTTGGCGTCGAAGCCGCAGGGCATGGAGAGGGCGGGGAAGCCGATGAGATTGATGGCGCGGGCGAAGCGGGTGGAGGCGAGGCGGACGTCTTCGTCCTGGTCGCCGATGCGAACGGTGGTTTGGCCGATGGGGGCGGCGGCGATGGGGGTGGCGGGGGTGAAGATGACGTCGACGCGGCGGAAGAGTTCGAGGAATTGATCGCGGAAGACGCGGCGGGCGCGCTGGGCGTTGACGTAGTCGGTGGCGGCGAGGAAGCGGCCCTGGTCGAGGAGGGAACGGACATCGGGGCCGATTTCGAGGCGGCGGTGTTGGAAGCGTTCCATGGTGGCGGAAGCCTCGCTGAGAAGGATCACGCGGGCGGTCGCGTTCATCGCGGGAATGTTGGGGACGCGGATGACTTCGACCTTGGCTCCGAGGCCGGCTACGAGTTGGACCATGCGGCGAACGGAGGCTTGCACGGCGGGGTCGACTTGGTCGAAGTAGTAGTTTTCGGGTACGCCGATGCGGACGCCGGCGAGGGAGACGTGGGCGGGAGGAAGGTAGTAGTCGATGGGTACGGGGCTGGAGGTATCGTCGAGGGGGTCGAGGCCGGCGAGGGCTTGGAGGCAGAGGGCGGCGTCGCGGACGGAGCGGGTGAGGGGGCCCATGTGGTCGAGGGAGAAGTCGAGGGGGAGGACGCCTCGGCGGCTGACGCGGCCGTAGGTGGGCTTGAGACCGACGGTGTTGCAGAAAGCAGCTGGGATGCGGATGGAGCCGCCGGTATCGCTGCCCATGGCCATGAAGCACATATCGGCGGCGACGGCGGCACCGGAGCCACCGGAGGAGCCACCGGGAATGCAGTTGGTGTTCCAGGGGTTGCGGACGGGGCCGTAGTGGGGGTTGGAAGAGGTAACGCCGTAGGCGAGTTCGTGCATGTGGGTTTTGCCGAGGAGGACGGCCCCGGCGGCGGCGAGTATTTCGGTGACGGCGGAGTCGGTGGTGGGGATGTGGTCTTTGAAGAGCAGGGAGCCGACGGTGGTGCGGATGCCTTTGGTTTCGAAGACGTCTTTGAGGGCGATGGGGATGCCGTGGAGAGGGCCGCGGGATTGGCCGGCGGCAAGTTCGCGGTCGGCTTGGTCGGATTGGGCGAGTGCGTGGACGGAGGTGACGGTGAGGAAGGCGTTGAGGCGGGGGTTGAAGAGGTCGATGCGGGCGAGGCAGGATTCGGTGAGTTGGCGGGAGGTGGTGGTACCGGAGCGGAGTTGGTCGGCGGCTTCGAGGATGGTCATTTGGCGCGCTCCAGGCGGTAGATGGTGATGGGCTCGGATTCGTGGGGGGCGAGTTCGCGTAGGGGGGCGAAGGCGGCGTCGAGGGAATCGAGGATGGGGACGAGGCGTTCGAGGTCTTCGGCGGGGAGGTCAATTCCGCGGGCTTGAGCGAGGAGCTTCCAGTTAGGCATCAGTGAGATTAGGATATAACGAGGCTTCCAACTTATGTTCTGTGCCAAATGTGGTTCTCCAGTCGCGCCGCAAGCGCCTTTTTGTCCGGTGTGCGGTTCGCCGCAAGAGATGGGGGGAGCGCCGCCGCAGCCGATGGCGGTGGCGATGCCGACGATCCGCATGGATAAGGCGCAGGGTTCGAAATGGATTAGTCAGGGCTGGGAGCTCGTGAAGTTGGACATGGTGACGTTTGTGATCCATGCGGCGTTGTTCCTGGTGGTGAGCGGGGCGGTTCCGTTGATTTTGCAGGGGCCGATGGTTTTGGGAATTCAGTACGCGATGATGCGGCGGATGTTTGTGGGGAAGACCGAGGTGGGTGACGTTTTCAAGGGCTTCAACTATTTTGTGCCGGCGATGGTGGCGGGCATTTTGGTTTCGGTGTTTGGCAGTATTGGCTTTGCGCTGTGTTTGATTCCTGGCTTTTTTGTGGTGGCGGCGTTGCAATTTCCGTTTCTGCTGATTCTGGATAAAGGCATGGATTTTTGGCCGGCGATGCAGTTGAGCTTTGAAGCGGCGCAGAAGGACTGGGGCGGATATTTGGTGTTTGTGTTGCTGCAGGTTTTGGTGATTCTTGGGGGGGTGCTGGCTTGTTGTGTGGGGGTGCTGGTGGCGTTCCCGGTGATCCATGCGTCGACGGTAGCGGCCTATCAGGACGTGTTTGGGTTTGAACAGAGGACGATCGAGCAAGCGCGGTGAGGTGGCAGGATCGAGTCTGGGCGGTAGGGCCTCCGGTGGCAGCGCTGGCGTTTTGCGCGGCGTATCCGCCGGAGGGTGGGCCCCGGTTGATGGTTTGCCCGTTTCGTTTCCTGACGGGGTTGGTGTGTCCGTTTTGCGGGATGACGCGGGCGATGGCGGCGTTGGGGCACGGGCAATGGGAGAAGGCGTTGGG
>JBKJLJ010000288.1:0-16544 GCA_046597015.1 Bryobacteraceae bacterium | reverse complement strand
ATGTTGCCAGCCAAATCGACGGCAGCGGTGCTGTTGAGGCCGGTGACGTTGGTGTGGTTAAAGATGTTCGTGGATTCGAGGAAGAATTCGGCGGAGAAGCGTTCCCGAATCGGAATGGCGCGGGTGTAGCGCATGTTGACTTCGTAGGTAGCGGGGGCGAGGAGCGTGTTGCGGCCAACATAGAGCGGACGCTGGAAGGCGGAACCGGTGGAGGCGTCGCCGTTCAAGACCCGGTTGCTGCCGAGGTTGAAGTTTTCGCCGGTCTGGGCGTTGACGGCAAAGCTGAACTTGTTGTTGTTGACGAAGTAGTTCCAGGCCTTATTGGAGCTGTTGGCGCGGGGGTCCCATACGGCGTTGCCGTTGAAGACGTTGCGCCGGTCTGTGGGAGAGTTGCCGCGGTCGCGCCGGGGGTTAGTCCAGTCGGAGAGGAGCAAGCCAGCTGCGTCAATGTTATTTTGTTCCGGGGCGTCGTCGATGGCATGCGACCAGGTGTAGCTACCGAAGAGTTCGAGGCCTTTGGAGTAGCGTTTGGTGACGGTGAGATTGAAGCCGTTATAGTTCGATTGGCCGACCGACTCTCCGCTGATGATGTTGCCGAAGCCGACGATGGGCCGGGTGCCGGCGAAGATGGGACGGCCATCGGCGAGAGAGTTGGGTCCGGGGGAAAGGTTGATATTTCGGAAGATGGGGACGCGATTACCGCGGGTGTAGAGATAGGACATCGTGATGCCGAGGTCCGGGGTGATTTCGCGGCTGATGGTTACGTTGGCGTTGGCCGAGTAGAGGCTTGCGAAATCGGGGGCGACGGTGGTGATGTCCTGGAGGGAGGGGGTGAAGCCGCTGGGGATGCCGGAGAAGACAGCCGGGAAGGACGGGGCGATGGCAGCCGTAGGAACGGTGCTGAGGCTGAAGAAGATGGGCGATCCGTTGTTCAGGATGGCTCGGCGGTAGGTGTCCGTCTGGAAGGGATCGAAGAAGATGCCGAGGCTGGAGCGGAGGACCCATTTGCCGAGGCCGACGGCGACGGCTAGGCGCGGAGCGAAGTTGTTCTTGTCGGTGCGGAAGCTCTTTGAGAAGGCGAAGGGCGAGTTGCTGTTGGCCGAGGGCGGGCGGTAGACGTCATAGCGGAGGCCGTAGCTGATGGTTACGTTCGAGCGGGGCTTCCAGGAGTCCTGGCCATAGAGACTCGTGAACAGGGAGTTGTAGGTGATGGAGGGTTCGCCGACGGTTTGGACGAAGTTAGTGTACCCGCGGGGGGCGGCACCACTCTTGGCGGCGAGGAAGGCGGCGATGGAGGGGAATGTGTAATTGGCGCTGGTGGCCTGGATTTGCGTGTCGCGAATGGAGCGCACAGCGCCACCGAACTTCAGCGCGTGTTGGTCGAGGTTGTAGGAGAAGTTTTCGGTCACTTCCGGGGTGGTCTCTTCGTAGTTGAATCCAACAGCGAGCGAGTTGCCGAACAGGGCGACGCCTGGGATAGTGATGGCGGGGCCGGTACCGGTGGCTTCGAAGCGCTGCTGCTGCTGGGTGCGGTAGGGAATTTGGACTCGAAGTTCATTGACCGCTTTCGGAGAGACGACGGAGACGAGTTGGATGGCTCCGGCGTGGGAGCGGTCGACGAAGTTGTAGGTACGGTCGACGAGGGTAAGTCCGCCGGCGTTGTTGTAGGGGGAGTTGTTGCGGTGACCGTTGTAGCGGACGAAGAGGCGGTTCGAGTTGTTGAGCTGCCAGTCGAGCTTGGTCATGAAGAACATGACGTCCTGGCGGAAGGGGATGGCGTCGGCGTAATTGGCGGGGAGGCCGAGGGTGGCGACGGTGGCGGGGGAGACGGAGACGGTGGCGGGCAGGTCGCGCTTGACTCGTTCGTAGGCTCCGAAGACGAATACTTTATCCTTTTTCAAGGTGCCACCGGCGCTGCCGTTGTAAGCGTTGACGTTGACTTCCGGAGTAGGAGCGGTGGCGCTTAAGAGGGCGGGGCGGGCGCTGTACGGGGTGCGGCGCCAAAGGAAAGCGCCATCGCCGTGGAGATCGTTGGTGCCGGAGCGGGTGATCGTATTGAAGACGGTGCCGACGGTATTGCCGAATTCCGGGGCGAAGCCGTTCGAGACCTGCTGGACTTCCTGGACCCAGGTGTTCGAGACGGGCATGAGGCGGATGCCGGCGCGGTCGGACTGGACATTGTTAGCGCCATCGAGTTGGTAGTTGATGCGGCCGTTAAAGCCGTTGGCATTGAGTTTCCGGGGGACACCGAATTCGGTGTTGGCGCGGCCGGAGACGTTGGGCTGCTGGAGGATGAAGTTGAAGGGATTGCGGGAGACAAGGGGGAGGTTGGAGATGGCGTTAAAGGAGAGGTTGGAACCTTGTTCGGTGCGGCTGGGATCGATGACCGAGTTGGACGCGGTGATGACGACTTCGGTAGCGACGCCCTTCACTTGGAGGGCTATATCGATGGTGGCCGTGGCACCGGCGGTGAGGATGATGTTGGTTTGGCGGGTGGGGGCGAAGCCGGGAGCGTCGACCACCAGTTCGTAGGTTCCGAGTGGGAGGACGTTGAAGCGGTAGATGCCGCTGGAGGTGGTGTCGGCGGAGAGACTAAAGCCGGTGGCGGTGTTCGTGACTTTTACCTTGGCGCTGGCGACGGCGGCACCGGCGGGATCCGTGATGACGCCGAGGATTTGCCCGTTAATAGCGGAGGCCTGGCCGAAGGCAGTAGGCACCACGGCGAGGAGGAGGGTAGCAAGAGCGACAAGACGCATAAAAAGAACTCCCAAGAAGCATGACCTTGATCATGATCAAATCTATAGAGATAGAGATGTATGAAGGCGGCGTTAAGACTCTAGATTCAGTTTGACATGAATGAGAGGGGCGTATGATTAGGGCATGGATTGGTCGCAGTGTCCCGCCGTCGATAGACTTCCTGGAAAGATGGGAGGGGTGTGGTGTTTTGCCGAAACGAGAATTACGGTGGAGTCATTGTTTGAGAACCTAGCCCTCGGTGCGACGGTGGATGAGTTTCTCGAGTGGTTTCCAGATTTGGAGCCGGAGCTTGTGCATGCAGTATTGGACTTTGCCAGGGCATCGTTGCGAGAACCGGTAAAGGCGGCGTGAGGGTTTTATTCGACCACAATGTAGCAGTGGGGCTGGCGAGGCGATTCCTGGGCCATCGTGTTGAGCTGGCAAGCGCCCGAGGATGGGCGGCGAAATCGAACGGTGTTCTTTTGGATGAAGCTGAGCAAGCCGGATTTGACGTCTTAGTCACGTGCGATCAGAGTTTGCCGTACCAGCAGAACTTACAGGACGGACAATAGCGGTGGTGATTTTGCCCTCGAATAACTTAGTTCGCCTACGAGCGAACAGCGCCGTCATTGGGAGTAGTGTGGATTTTTCTCAACCTGGACAAGTGGTCCGCGTTACGTTACGAAAGTGATTTACCAGCCGATGGTTTTGCCTTTGTTTTGCTCGTCCAGCCATTTTTGGAGCGGAGCGAAGTAGTCGAGGACGGCGGTGGCATCCATTTCGCGCTTGCCGGTGATGGCTTGGAGAGCGTCCGGCCAAGGCTTGCTGAGGCCCATTTCGAGCATCTTGTTGAGCTTGGCGCCGGCCTCCTTCGAATTGTAGATGGAACAGCGGTGGAGAGGGCTCGTGCAACCGGCGGTTTGGGCGAGCGCTCGATGGAATTGGAACTGAAGAATGTGGGCCAGGAAATAGCGGGTGTAGGGGACGTTGGCGGCGACGTGATATTTCCCGAACGGGTCAAAAACTTCTTCGCCGCGGCCGGGGGCGTCAATACCCTGATACTTGCGGCGTAGCTCCCACCACTTTTGGTTGTATTGGGCGGGGGTGATTTCGCCGGAGAAGACCTTCCACCGCCATTGGTCGATCATGAGGCCGAAGGGCAGAAACGCAATTTTGGCGAGGGCTTGCTTCATCAGCAGACCGATGTCGCCGGAGGGGTCGGTGGCTTTGTCGAGCAGGCCGATTTGGACGAGATATTCGGGGGTGATGGAGAGGGCGATGGTGTCGCCGACTGCTTCGTGAAAGCCATCGTTGGCGGAGTCGCGGAAGAGGAAGGACTTCTTGTTATAGGCGCGCTGGTAGTAGTTGTGGCCGAGTTCGTGGTGGATGACGGCGAATTCTTCCTCCGAGATCTGGATACACATTTTGATGCGGAGGTCTTCGTCGTTGTCGACGTCCCAGGCGCTGGCGTGGCAGACGACTTCGCGGTCTCCAGGCTTGACGAACAGGCTGCGTTGCCAGAAGGTCTTTGGCAGGGGGGCGAAGCCCAGGGAGCTGAAGAAGCGCTCGCCGTAGCGGACCATCTCGAGTTCGTCGACCTTCTTATCCTTGAGGATTTTCGAGAGGTCGTAGGCCTTGGTGGTGTTGGGCGGGGCGAGGATATCGTAGATGTTTTCCCAGCTTTGGCCCCACATGTTGCCGAGCAGGTGGGCGGGGATGGGACCGGTGGCGGGGACGACATCGGGACCGTATTTCTCGCGGAGCTTGGTGCGGGCGTAGGCGTGGAGCGAGAGATAGAGGGGGCGGATCTGCGTCCAGAGGCGGTCGACTTCCTTCGAGAACTCGTCGGGGGGAAGGTCGTATTTGGAACGCCACATGGCGCCGGAGTCCTTGAAGCCGATTTCGCGTGCGCCTTTGTTGGCGAGTTCGACGAAGCGGGTATAGTCCTTGCGCATGGGCTGGCCGAGGCGGTGCCATCCTTGCCAGACGTCGGCGAGTTCTTTGGGGTCGCGGCTCGACGCCATGATGTTCGAGATCTGGACGAGATCGAGGCACTTACCTTTGTCGGTGGCGGCGTCGCGGCAGTATTTGCCGGAGCCGTAGGTGGACTCCATGCGAGCGGTGAGTTTCGTGAGCTCGGAGCTTTCGGCGTCGTTGGCTGGGGTGGCCATGGTGAGGTTGAGTTTGATCAACCGCATTTTGCGGGCGGCTTCGGCGGGGAGGGTGAGCTTGTCGAAGCGGGTGGCCTGACGGGAGAGGGCGAGAACGGTTTTGATGTATTTTTCGTTGGCGAGGGCGGCCTGGGTTTCCGAGTCCTCGTTGATATAGGTGGATTGGAGCCAGCTGGCGCGGTTGGCGTAATTCGAGGCCGTGAGGAGCTCTTTTTCGGCCTTTTCGAGGAAGGCGAGGGCTTCGGGGACGGTCTGGGCAGCAACGGGGAGGGCGAGGAGGAAGAGGAGCAGTTTCATGGACGGAGTTCCTGAGCGCGTTTGGCGGCGGCTTCGGCCTTGGCGGTTTGGCCGGTGGCGGCGTAGGCCCGGCTGAGTTGGAAATGGGTGGTCCCATCGTCGTCGAAGGGGAGGCTGGCTTCGAGGTGGGGGATCGCATCGGCGGCTTTTCCGGCGGCGAGGAGGGCGCGGCCGAGGGTGGAGCGGGCGGGGGGGAACTTTGGGTTCAGGGTGTAAGCCCGGCGGAGGGACGGGAGGGCGGCTTCGGCGTCACCTTTCTGGAGGAGGCAATCGCCGAGGAGGAATTGAAGTTCGGAGTTGCCGGGGTCGCCCTTGACGAGGTTTTTGAGGAGCACTTCGGCTTCGTCGAACTGCTGGGCGGCGTACAGGGAGGTAGCGAGGCCTTGCTCGAGGTCGGGGCGACCGGCGGCGATTTTGAGGGCGGCGCGCCATTCGGCGGCGGCTTCGGGGTGTTTGTTTTGATTCGTCAGGATTTCGGCGCGGGTTTGGCGGAGTTCGACGGAGTCGCCGAGGGCGGCGAGCTTAGAGAAAGAGTCGCGGGCTTTGGCGTCGTAGGCGCGGATCGTGCAGTACAGTGAGGGGCAGGCGGGGGGCTTGGGGGAGAGGGCTTTTGCTTTAGCGTAGAGGGCTTCGGCGGAGGCTTTGCGGCCTTGCTTTTCGCGGGTTTCGGCGAGGAGAAAGAGCATGGCCGGGGATTCGGGGGCGGTGCGTTTGAGCTGTTCGAAGGACGAACGGGAGAGTTCTTCGTTGACGCGGCCGAGGCCGAACCAGACGGCGGGTTCGTTGGGGAGTAACGTCGAGAGTTTTTCGAGTTGGAGGCGGGCGGAGGCGAAGCGGCTGAGCATGAGGAGAGCGTCGGCGAGGAAGCGGCGGGCTTGGGGATCTTCGGGACCGATTTGCACGGCGCGTTCGAGGGGGGCGACAGCTTTGGCGGGTTGGTTGAGGCGCATGTAGGAGGCGCCGAGCAGGGCGAAGGCGGGGAAGGCTTGGGGGAGTTGTTTGGAGACGGGTTCGAGGACGGAGACGGCTTCGGGGTCGCGGCCGGCCATGTGGAGGGCGATGCCGAGATTCAGCTTCAGACCCGGGTTTGCGGGCATGGACTTGACGAGCTGGTCGTAGACGGGGATGGCGGCTTCGAACTGGCCGGCGGCGAGATAGTCCTTGCCTTGTTGAGCGAGGCGGAGCTGTTCGGGGGTTTGGGCGAGGAGGGAGGAGGCTAGGAGAGCGAGCGCGAGGCGCATGTGATTCTATTGTGGCAAAAAGAAAAGGGGCGCTGGCTGGTTGGCCGGCGCCCCTTGGCTGTTGGTTATGGTTGCGGTTAGAACTGGAAGCGGAGACCGAAGCGGATCTGGCGTTCGCCAGATGCACCTGTCACCACGCCGAAGTTCCCACCGTCGCGATTGGTGCCGGGGTTGCCAAACAACGGGGTGTTGGTGATGTTGTAGGCTTCGGCGCGGAACTGGAAGTTCATGCGCTCGTTGATGTTGATCTGACGGAGCATGGTGATGTCCGCCTTGGCGACGCCGGGACCACGGAGGCGATTCCGACCGGTGGTACCGAAGTACGTAATGGTGGAGTTCGGACCGAAGGCAGGGTTGATGGCAGGGGTACGGAAGCTGGCGGGATCGAAGTAGAACTGGCCAGGACCTTTGTTGCCGATGTAGTTGACCGGTGCGATCTGGTCAGCGGTCTGCAAACTGCCCGGGGTGTTCAGAGGACCACCATTGGCACTGACCGTGAACGGGGTGCCGGAGTAGGCGGAGTATGTACCGTTCAGGCTCCAACCACCGAAGATTGCGCCAGCGACGCCGCTTTGGGCGAACTGACGGCCCTTGCCGAAGGGAAGGTCATAGACCCAGCCCATCTGGAGGACTTGCGTGCGGTCATAACCAGCTGCGGCGCGGTTCCGGCCGATGTTGCTCGGAAGGTTGAAGTTCACCGAAGCCCAACCGTCTTCGTCGGTCATGTTGATGGCCTTCGACCAGGTGTAGGCACCCTTCAGCAACAGACCCTTCGAGAAGGAGCGGTTGACGGAGGTTTGCAGCGAGTGGTAGTTCGAGCTGAGCCACCCGTTCCAGAGGTTCGTGGCAATGCGGCGGCCGAACTGAGCGGCATACGGGCGGCCTGCGGGACCAGCGCCATACGGAGCGGCGTTGATGTCGAGGTCAGCGAGCAGGTTGGTGCTCTGGGTGCCAACGTAGCCGACGGTTAGGATAACTGAGCCGGGGAGCTTGCGCTCGACGGTGGCGTTCCAGCTTTGGGTATAGCCACGATCGATCTTGTTCATCGGGCTACGCATATCCGCGGTCGGCGGCAGGGTTACGATGCCGGTGCTGAGATCGGGACCCGCGAGAAGCGGGATGCCTTGGCTCAAAGTCCGGAAGGGCTCGAAGGCCGAGGTACCTACAAAATTACCCGTTACGACCAACGGATAGAAGCCGCGGAGGGGTCGGGAGAAGGGAATCGGGTCGATGGTCATGCCGTAGCCGACGCGGAAGACGGTTGAGTCATTGATGCGATAGGCGACGCCAACACGGGGAGCGAAGAAGATCGGGTCCACGTCGATTCCCGGATTGGTGGGCACGTTGCCGTAGCCACCGAGGCGGATCGTGTTGGTGGAGGGGTCGAGCTTCTCAAGGCCGGAACCGTTGCGGGTCATGAGCGGGTACTTCTCAATGCGGACGCCAATGTTCACGGTGAGGTTACGGGTGACCTGCCAGCGGTCACGGGCATAGAACCCGAACTGCCATTCGCGGCCAGTCATGAGGATGTTCTGGATGCTCTTCCCGATGCCGGTGGGCTGACCGAGGAGGAAATCCGCATAGGAGTTCAGGTTGTTGGCGGCGGCTCCACCCCGGTTGGCGGTGATGTTGCCGGAGAAGTCGAAAGTTCCGCGCGGGTTGTTTGTTTCGGGCTGCCAATGGTTAAGTTGGTGACGGACCAGGTCGAAGCCGAAGCGGAGTTCGTGCTTCTTCTTGAGGTAGGTCAGGTTGGAGGTGAAGGTGAAGCTGCGATCGTTGCGGAAGGTCGGCATCCATCCATTCAACTGGCCGTAGCCGGAAAACGTATTGAAGGTGAAGCCAGGCAGACCGCTGTAGCGGGGATCGGAGCCGTTGGTGCCGGGGATACCGAACACGTCAGAACCGTAGTTCTTGCCGAAGTCGGAGCCGAGCACTTGTTGGTCCATCTGCTGCATGCCGAAGTTGGCATCGAAGAGCATGGTGGGGCTGATGGTGTAGTTGGTGCCGACGGTGCCGATGTACTGTTTCGTATCGCCGAGTCCAGCGTCGCCGCCGACTCCGGAGCCGACGAGTTCGCCGAGGCCGTTCTTGCCGCCAACGAGAGCCGTCAACTCGGAGAACTTGAAGAACATGGTGTGCTTCTCGTTCCGATTCCAGTTCATCTTGGCATCATAGTTGTTTCGGTCGAACTTACCCACGCCATTGACAAAGAGGTTGTTGGTCGCGTTGGCGGTGGGATTGTTCGGGTTCGGCACCAAGGGAAGGATCTTGGTGGTCACCGGGCTGATGCGATTGGCAGGAATGATGTTGCCGGGGAAAGCGGTGCGACCGGTGCCGTCCGGGTTGCCGGTGCGGGGGTCGAAAATCGCGGTCGTGTAGCCGCTAAAGTTGCCGGTGCGCATTGCGGCATCGGGCACGCTGAACTGACCGGTCGCGCCGGTGCCTTGGCGGGTTGCTTCGTAGTGACCGAACCAGAAGAGCTTGTTCTTCACGATCGCGCCGCCAGCTTTCGCCCCAAAGATGTTCAGGGTGTAGCGGGGCTTGTTGAGGGAGGGAACGAGGAAGTAAGGGCGGCTCTTGAGACGCTGGTTTTCGTGGTATTCCCACAAAGCGCCGTGGAGGGCGTTGGTGCCGCTGGCGGAGATGACCGTGATGGCAGCGCCACCGGCCATGCCCTGCTCGGCGTCAAAAGCGCCGGTGGAGATGTTGACCTGTTCGACGGTTTCGCTGGGGGCAACATAGGCTACGTGATGCGGCAACCAGATATTGATGTTGGTTGCTCCATCGAGCCGAGTGTTGTTGCTGTTGGCGTTCACACCGTTCACGTTGGTGCGGAGGGCGCGGCCCGGGGAGTCGGTGGAAGAGTTCTGGAACGCAGCGGGCGTGGCACCGGGAACCAGGTTGATCAGCGCCTGGTAGTTACGATACTGATTCAACGCTAGGTTCTGAACGATCTTTTGGGAAATCTCGGAGCTCGTATCCGACTTATCCGTCTTAAGAACGGCCGCGGAGGCTTCGACGGTGACCGTGTCGGTGATAGCACCGATCTCGAGCTTCAGGTCGATACGAGCGACGGTGTTCACCGTGACGTCGATGTTGCTGCGGGTGATGGTCTTGAAGCCGGACGCGGTGGCCTTAACCGTGTAGTTGCCGCCGGGGATGGAAACGGCGGAGTAGCGGCCGCCGTCGTCGGTGACCGTGTCGCGGGAGAAGCCGGTGGCCTTGTTGGTGATCGAGATTTTAGCGTTCGGGACGATAGCGCCGGACTGGTCTTCGACCGTTCCGACGAGCGAGCCGTAAAGAACCTGAGCGGAGGCGGGGACCGTTGCGAGCCCGGCCAGAACTACCAGCGAAAGTACAGAAAACCACAGACGCTGAATATGAATTTTCATAAGTTTACCCTTGGAGATGCGGACGGGCGAAACCCGTTTCTTCCTTATTGCATCTAAGAGAGCTGGTGTCAACGGAGGGCTTATTTTTTTTGGCCTTGCTCCATCTTGTAGGCTTCCGGGGGGAGCTTTCGCATGACGCGAATGCCCCACGTGGCGAACATCGCGACGAGGAAGGCGAAGAAGATGACGAAGTAGACGACGTAGCGGCCGGGGACCCGTTTTGGTTCTTCGGCGATGAAAGTTTCGGCCATATGTAGTCTGATTCCTGATTAGTGACGGAAGTGGCGGAATCCTGTAAAGACCATGGCGATGCCTAGCCGATTGGCGGCGGCAATCACCTCGACGTCCCTGACGGATCCCCCGGGTTGGATGGCGGCAGTGATGCCGTGGGCGGCGGCGGCTTCAAGGCCGTCGGCGAACGGAAAGAAGGCGTCAGAGGCCACTATGGAGCCAGTAAGGGGCAACACCGCCTTCTTCGCCCCGATCTCAACGGAGAAGACACGGCTCATCTGGCCGGCCCCGGCGCTGAGCAATTGGCCGTCCTTGGCGTAGACGATGGCATTCGATTTGACGTGCTTGACGACCTTCCAGCCGAAGGCGAGGGCGGCCCATTCGGCTTCGGTGGGTTGGCGTTCCGTGGGAACCAGGGCGGTGGCCCGGTCGAGGCCGGCGAGGTCCGGAGTTTGGACGAGGAAGCCGCCGCTGATGGACTTTACGACGTACTGATCGGTGACCGCTTGGACTTTGACGAGGCGTAGATTTTTTTTTGTGCTCAGGATGGCCAAAGCGTCGGAAGTGAAGTCCGGAGCGGCGATCGCTTCGATGAAAGTTTTCCCGATTTCGGTAGCGGTATCGGCGTCGACGGGCCGATTGAAGGCGAGAACGCCTCCGAAAGCGCTGATGGGATCGGCGGCGAAGGCCATCCGATAGCTTTCGGCGAGGGTGGATTGTTCGGCGCAACCGCAGGGGTTGGTGTGCTTGATGATGACGGAGGCGGGTTGGGCGAACTCGCTGACGAGCTGCCAGGCGGCATCGAGATCGACCACATTGTTATAGCTGAGCTCTTTGCCGTGGAGTTGTTGCCCACCGGCGACACCGGCGTGGCCGGCCGCATAGAGGGCAGCGGCTTGATGGGGGTTTTCGCCGCAGCGGAGGGCAAGGATTTGAGGGACGCGGAGGTCGAGAGTGGCCGGGACGGAGACCGGGGGCACGTCGACGAGGGCGAGGCGATTAGAGACGGCGCGGTCGTAGGCGGCGGTATGGTGGAAGGCTTTGACGGCGAGGCGCCAGTGGGTGGCGGGGAGGAGCGAGCCTTGGTTGGTTTCGAGTTCGGCGAGGATGGCGGGGTAGTCGGCGGGTTCGACGACGACGCCGACGTCCTGGTAGTTTTTAGCGGCGGCGCGGATCATGGTGGGACCGCCGATATCGATGTTTTCGATGAGATCTTCGGTGGTAGCGTCAGGATTAGCGGCGATTTTTTCGAAGTTGTAGAGGTTAACGCAGACGAGATCGATGGTGGGGATGGCGTGTTGTTCGATCGCTTCCATGTGTTCGGGCTTCGAACGCATGGCGAGGATGCCGCCGTGAATGGCGGGATGGAGGGTCTTCACACGGCCATCCAGCATTTCGGGAAAATGGGTGACGGCGGAGACGTCAAAGACGGGGATGCCCGCGTCCTGGAGGAGTTTGGCGGTGCCGCCGGTGGAGATGAGGTCAATGTCGAGGGCGCGGAGTCCGCGGGCGAATTCGACAGCGCCGGTCTTGTCAGTCAGGCTCAGCAGGGCCCTTTCGATCTTTGCCATGAGCCTCTATTCTCCCATAGCGATGTTGCGCTAGACTGGCATCAGTAGCCCCGATAAGAAGGGGACTTCCCGATCCTAAACATAAGGTCGATTCTGATCGACGCGCCGAAGGGGTAGACTGGACAACGGTTTACCCCTTCTCGCTTTTTATGATTACCCGACGCTTGTTTCTCGCTTCCTTGGTACCGGCACCGGCTCGGCGCCCAAATGTGGTGGTTTTTATGAGCGATGACCATGGAGCTTGGGCGACTGGGACCTATGGCTGTGGCGAGATGGTGACGCCGAACGTGGACGCGCTGGCGAAGACGGGGGTGAAGTTTACGCGTGCTTTTGCGTGCACGCCGGTTTGCTCGCCGAGCCGGGTGACGTATATCACCGGGCGGATTCCTTCGACGCACGGGGTGCAGGATTGGCTGCGGCCGGAGGATTCGTTTGGCCCGACGGCGAAGCGTTGGCTGGACGGGCACTTAACGTACACCGAGTTGCTGGCAACGGCGGGCTACCGGTGTGGCATGGTGGGCAAGTGGCACATGGGGGAAGACGAGAAGGCGCAGCGGGGGTTTTCGTATTGGGCGACGGTGCCGGGTGGGGGCGGGACTTTTAAGAACGCCGAGTTTGTGAAGAACGGCGAGACGAAGGTGATGCCGGGGTTTAAGGAAGACGCGATCGGCGACTTTGCGCTGGAGTTTCTGGAGCAGCAAAAAGGCGACGCTCCGTTCTATTTGCACGTGCCGTTTTATGCGCCGCATACTCCTTATGACTTTCAGCCGGAGGCGGACCAGAAGCCTTATGAGAACGCGGCGTTTGGGTGCTTCCCGGATGAACCCGAGCATCCGAATCGGAACTACGGCCAGCGAAACTTGCAAAAGAACCAGGCGGCGAAGAAGGGCTATTCGGCGTTGATCACGGGGATGGACCGGAATATTGGCCGAATTCTGCGTCGCTTGGAAGAGCGGGGTTGGAGGGAGAATACGCTGGTGGTATTCACGGCGGATCAGGGGTGGAACGCGGGTCATCATGGGGTGTGGGGCAAGGGGAATGGGACTTGGCCTTTCAATATGTATGAGGAATCGATTCGGGTACCGATGATTTGGAGCCATCCGGCGCGGCTGCGGGCGGGGCAGGTGACGACGGAGATGGTGTCGTCGTACGACTTCTTTCCGACAATTTTGGATTATGTAGCGGTGGCGGCGCCGGCGGATCGGCGACGTCCGGGGCGGAGCTATGTCCCCTTGCTGGAGGGGAAACGGATAGCGTGGCGAGATCGGTTGTTCTTTGAGTACAGCAACGTCCGCGGGGTGAGAACGGAACGCTACAAGTTGGTGCTGCGGACCAAGGAGTGGCCCAGCGAGCTTTATGACCTGGAGAAGGATCCGGGTGAGCGGGTAAATCGATTTGCTGACCCGGCACTGAGCGGAGTGCAGAAGGCGTTGACGATGGCGCTGGAGGGATTTTATCAGGACCAGGGGGCGCCGCCGCTGGAGCAATGGCGGGAGACGACGAAGCAGAATTTGACCAAGTACAGTTCGACGGGTCCGGTAAAAGAGTAGGGGCGAATCAGACGATTCAGCGATTGGGGGCGTCTAGTAGTTAAACTGGAGTAGAAATGAATCGATTTGTAGTGCTGGGATTGCTTTCGACGATGGGCTTTGGCCTACGGGCTCAGGAGACGCCGAATCTTTTTCAGTCTGCGGCACCGGAAGTGGATCAGGCGTTGCGGAAGCGGGTGAGCGAGTTCTATAAGCTCCTTGAAGAGGGACGTTTTCGGCAGACCGATGCGTACTTGGCCGAGGATGCCAAGGACGTCTATTACGAGCAGGAGAAGAAGCGGATTCGCGGCCACGAGATCGTCCGGATTAACTGGGCGGATGGGTTCAAGAAAGCGGTAGTCGTGACCGTGTTGCAGACCGATGTGGTGATGCGGGGGAATACGATGGCGGTTGGCGCGCCGATATCGACGCGATGGCGGCTTGAAGGGGATAAGTGGGTGATGTACTTCGAGACGACGGGGGGGAAGCCGTCGCCGTTCGGTTCCTTGAAGGCGGGGCCAAACCAAACAAAGGGTTTGACCTCGGAGGAGCTGATCAAGAACCCGTCGGTGATTTTCAATCAGATCACGGTAGAGAAAGATGTGGCGCAGTTGAAGTCGTACGAAAAGTCGAGTGATTCGATTTTGGTTTCGAACGGCATGCCGGGCGGAATCACAGTCCTGTTTGTGCCCAACCTGACGATCCCTGGATTCCAGTACCGGGTGGAGAAGCAGGAGCTAGGGGCGGGGGATAAAACGAAGATCGTGTTTGAATATGACCCGGGAGTTAATCTTTCGGCGAAGTCGACGATCACGGGTCAGATTCGGATTGAACCGTTTAACAAGGCCTATCCGATTGTGGTGAGGTTTGAGGTTCCAGAATCGGTGAAGAAGCAACTTCCGAAGTAGTTGGCGGGTTGGCAGATGGATTGCTTTGCAGTTTGCTGAGGTGAACATGAAGGTTCAACGGCAGACTATTGATTTCGGGGCGGTTACCCGGCAGACGGACCGTAAGGCAACAACGCGCAACTCGGCGTTCGACACGATTTTGGCGCGGGAGAGTGGGGTAAGGCGACAGGAAACTGTCACTCCCGGTTCGGGGCGACAAAATCCTGTCACGAGGCCAGCAACGGCGCGGGGGGACGAGTTTTCGACCAGCGGACGATTGCTGCGGACGGTGGGGCTGACACCTTTTGCACCGCCGCCCAGTCCTCCCTCCGTGCCGGTGGCTCCGGCCAACCGATCAACAACTCCTGCTCCGCCCGCCTCCCCGACGACTGGGCCGCAGGTGAATACGGACCGCCATCCGGGGATGACGGCGCTGCGGTCGACACTTGCGGCGATGGGTCTGCAATCGTCTGGGTTGCAGATGGAGTATACCGAGGAGGCCGTTAGCTACCCCGGCGGGTCGTACATGAACCGGTTGATTTCGGTGCGTTCGCCGAGCGGAGCCTGGGAGAACTACGATGCCGAGATGACGCTGCGGAATCCGCAGATTACGGCCGGAGAAATGAAGACGAAATTTGGATTGAACGGCTAGGGTGGTGCCCGGCACCACCTGGTTGCGTTAGGATCGGGTATGATTTTCTCGCTCGCTCTACTCTTGCTTCAAGCGGACTGGTCCAGTTGGCGTGGTCCGTTTGAAAACGGCATGGCTCGCGGGGAAGCACCAGTAAGCTGGAGCGACAGCGAGAACGTAGCCTGGAAGACGAATATCCCGGGGCGGGGACACTCATCGCCGGTAGTTTACGGCGATTTGCTATTTTTGACGACGGCGATACCGGAAGGGGAGCTGAGCACTCCCGGTGGAGGCGGAGGAGGGGCCCGTCGGGGAGGGCCGGGTGGAGGATTTGGGGCGAACGTTCCTCACCGGTTCGTCGTGATGTGTTTGAACCGGAAGGACGGCAAGGTGGTTTGGGAGCACGAGGCGGCGAAGGCGACTCCCCATGAGGGTTACCACTTCCGCTATGGTAGTTTCGCGTCGAATAGCCCGGTGACGGACGGGAAGCATGTTTATGCTTTTTTTGGTTCACGGGGGCTTTACGTCTACACAATGGACGGTAAACCGGCTTGGCAGAAGACGTTCTCTCCGATGAAGATGCGGCTCGCCTTCGGCGAGGGGACGGCACCGGTGCTGCACGAGAACACGGTTCTTTTAGGATTTGACCAGGAGGAAGGGTCGTATCTGCTCGCGCTCGATAAGACCACCGGGAAGCAGTTGTGGAAGGTAGACCGTGATGAGCCCAGCGCCTGGGCGCAGCCGCTCGTGTTGACCCACGAAGGGGTGAAGCAAATTGTAGTGGCGGCCAGCAACAAGGTTCGGTCTTATGAATTCGCGACGGGCAAGCTGATTTGGGAGTGCGCTGGATTGGGGACGAATGTGATTCCGGCACCTGTGACCGCGAAGGGAATCGTCTACGTGATGAGTGGGCACCGCGATCCCAATCTGATGGCGCTGCGGTTGGGGCGAAAGGGTGACCTAACCGGGACGGACGCTATCGTTTGGCAGAACAAACGAGCGAACTCCTACACTCCTTCGCCGGTTCTCGTCAACGATCGGCTCTACTTTGTAAGTGACAATGGATTCCTGAGCTGCCTGAACGCAGCCACCGGTGCGGTGTTGTTCCAGGAGCGGCTACCGAAGCCCTATAACTTCAAGGCGTCCCTAGTGGGTGCCAATGGCAAGCTGTATCTTTCGACCGAAGAGGGTGACGTGCTGGTTTATAAGCTCGGAGACCAGATGGAATTGCTGGCGACGAATTCGATGAAGGACGAGGTCTTTATCGCCAGTCCGGCGATCGTGGGGGGCGACCTTTACCTACGAAGCCAGAGAGCGGTGTACTGCATCCGGACGAAGAAATGAACTCTGCTCCGGTTCGTAATCAGGCATTGGACGCTTACCGCGGTTTCGTCATGTTACTGATGATGGCCGAGGTTCTGCATTTTCCACAGATTGCGCGGGCGTTTCCCGATAGTTGGGTCTGGCAGACGCTGGCTTATCACCAGTCCCATGTCGCTTGGGAAGGCTGCTCGCTGCACGATCTGATTCAGCCGTCCTTTTCGTTCCTGGTGGGAGTTGCTTTGCCGTACTCGATCGCCAGCCGACTGGCGAAGGGTGCCAGTTGGACGTCGATGTTCTTCCACACTTGCTGGCGAGCGTTTTTGTTGATCGCTTTAGGAATCTTTCTCCGCTCGACGCACAGCACGCAAACGAATTTCACGTTCGAGGATACGCTGACGCAAATAGGCCTTGGGTATCCGGTGCTGTTCCTTTTGGGCCTGCGGCGGCCGCGCTGGCAGTGGGCGGCGCTGGGTGTGATCCTGGTTGGCTACTGGTTGGTGTGGGCGCTGTATCCGGTGCCCGCGGAGCTTGGCTT
>JBKJLJ010000249.1:0-4236 GCA_046597015.1 Bryobacteraceae bacterium | reverse complement strand
CAACGCGCCCTCCAGTCGGAAAAGGCAGCCGCCGTCGCAAAACTCGGCACGCGGCCGGAAGAACTCGCCCAAGCCCAGGCCCGGGTCGAACAAGCCAGCGCCGAAGTAGCCCAAATCACGGTGCAACTCGCCGAGGTCGAAGTCCGCTCCCCCTCCCGCGCCCGTGTCGAAACCATCTCCGTCCGCCCCGGCGACCTCGTTCCCGCCGGTCGGCCCATCGTCACCCTCCTCGAAGAATCCCAGACCTGGGTCCGAGCCTACGTTCCCGCCACTCTGCTCGCCTCCTGGCCCCTCGGGGCCAAAGTCGAGGTGCTGCTCGACAACTCCCCGCCCCTGGCTGGCGTAGTACAACAGATCGCAGCTCAAGCTGAATTCCTCCCTCGCAATGTCCAAACGCGCGACGACCGTTCCCATCAGGTTTTCGCCGTAAAAATCCGCGTCCCGAACGCCACCCTCCGCTCCGGCATGGCTGCCGAAATCCGTCTCGCCCCCTAGCCATGACGGTCATTGAAACCAAGGACCTCACCATCCGCTTCGGCGACTTCACCGCCGTCGATCACGTTTCGATGTCCATCGAACGCGGCGAAGTCTTCGGCCTTCTTGGCCCGAACGGGTCGGGTAAGACCACGATCATCAAGGCCCTCTGCGGCCTCGTCAAAATCTCCGCAGGCTGCGGGAACCTTCTCGGCCTCGACGTCCGCCAGCACGCCGCCGCAGTACGTCAGCGCATCGGCTACATGTCCCAGCGTTTCGGCCTCTATGAGGACCTTACCGTCCGCGAAAATATCGAATTCTACTCCGGCGTCTATGGCCTCTCCCCCGAACGCCACGCCCGCCGCTTCGCCGACGTCGTCGGGCTCACGACGATCACCCCTTACCTCGATCGCCGCGCCGGGCAACTCTCCGGCGGTTGGAAACAGCGGCTCGCCCTCGCCTGCGCCATCATCCACTCCCCCGAAGTCGTCTTCCTCGACGAACCCACCGCTGGCATTGACCCCGTCGCCCGCCGTGCGCTTTGGGACCTCGTCTTCCTGCTCTCCGGCCAAGGCGTTACCTTTCTCGTCACCACGCATTATATGGACGAAGCCGAACGCTGCGGACGGGTCGGCTATCTCTACAACTCCAAGCTAATCGCCCTGGGTACGGTCGACGAACTCAAGCGCCTCCCCGCGGCCAATCCGCCCGGCACCGCCCGTTTTGAAATCACTTGCCCCAATGTCATGGAGGTCCTCGCCGCCGTCCGCCTCCTCCCCTACGTTCACGAAGCCACCATCTTCGGCCAGTCCATCCACGCGCTCTCCGACGTATCCGCTACCGCCGCCCTTGCCGCCGCCGTCAACGTCACTCCCCGCCTCATCGAACCGTCACTCGAAGACGTCTTCGTCACCCTCACCAACCAAATTCGGAACACCGTATGAACGCTTTCTCCGGCATGATTCCGATGATGAAGAAGGAGTTTCTTCACCTCCGTCGCGACCAGGGCACGGTCATCTTCGCCCTCTTGATTCCCGTCGTCCAACTCATCATCTTCGGCTTCGCGCTGAACATGAATGTGCGCCAGATTCCTACCGTCGTATATGACCAAGCGCCCTCCCAACGCAGCCGGGAACTCATCGAACGTTTCCGCGCCGCCGACACGTTTGCCATCCGGGGCCACGTTAACTCGGACGACGAACTCTACCGCGAGATCCGGCAAGGCCATGCCCAAGTCGCCTTGAAGATCCCCGCCGACTACGCCGGCCGGATTCTCGAAGGCCGCGGAGCCACCGTCCAACTGCTGGTCGATGGCTCCGATTCCACCGTCTCCAGCGCCGCCCTCAACGTCTTCAGTTCGCTCATCTTGATCGAAAACCAGCGTCTCTCCAACTCCGGCAAGCCCATCGTTGAAGCCCGTCCCGCGGTGCTCTTCAATCCCGCCACGCGATCTCCCAATTTCTTCGTCCCCGGTCTGGTTGCCGTGCTGGTTCAGATCATGGTCATCCTTCTCGTCGCCCTCTCCGTCGTGCGGGAACGGGAACGCGGCACCCTCGACCAACTCACCGTCACCCCCGTTCAGCCGCTCGGCGTCATGGTCGGCAAGATGATTCCCTACGTGGCGCTCGGCTTCGCCGAAATCTGCTGGGTCCTGCTCATCATGCGCGTCGTCTTTGCCGTTCCCATCAACGGGAGTTTGGCCACGCTCCTCCTCCTCGCCGTCCCCTTCCTGGTCGCGTCCTCCGGCATTGGCCTGCTCATCTCTACCAAGGCCCAATCCCAAGCCGAGGCGTTTCAAATGTCGTTCGGCACGATGCTCCCCTCCATCTTTCTGTCTGGCTACATCTTTCCCATCAACAATATGCCAACGCAGTTTCAGTACGTGAGTAAGCTAATCCCCACCACTTACTACATTGATGTCACGCGCGGAGTCATTCTCCGCGGGGCGAGCTTATCCGAGCTCTGGGTCAACGGCGCCGTACTCACGCTGATGGCCGTGGTTACCGTAGCCCTCGCCGCCCGCCAATTTCAGCGCCAACTCAGCTGACCCGCACCGGCGCCACCCAGTATACTCAAGAGTTCCACATGCACCCGCTCCTCTCGCCGAACTCCCTCATCGCCCTCCTCGCCACCGCCGGCATCGCCGCCCACCTGATCACCGGTTCTCCTTGGCCGCTCTGGACCGTCCTCGCGCTCGGCGGCATTCCCCTGCTCTCGGATCTGCTCAAGAAACTCTTCGCCCTCGACTTCGGATCCGACTTACTCGCCGGCATGTCGATTATTACGTCGATCTTACTCGAACAGTATCTCGTCGGCTCCATCGTCGTTCTCATGCTCTCCGGCGGCGCCGCTCTCGAAGATTACGCTATGCAGCGGGCCTCCGCCGTCCTGGCCGCCCTCGTCAAGCGCATGCCCCGCGTCGCCCATCGCCGCTCCGGACCCGATATTGTCGATATCCCCCTCGACCAGGTCGCCATCGGCGATGTCCTCGTCGTCCTCCCCCACGAAACCTGTCCGGTCGACGGCGCGGTCCTCGATGGCCGCGGCACCATGGACGAATCGTTCCTCACCGGCGAACCCTTCCGCATTGGGAAACTCCCCGGCGCTTCGGTCATCTCCGGAGCCATCAACGGCGACTCCGTCCTCGAAATCAAGGCCGCCAAACTTCCCGTCGATTCTCGCTACGCCCAGATCATGAAGGTCATGCAGCAAGCCGAGGAGTCCCGCCCCGCCATGCGCCGCCTCGCCGACCGCCTCGGCAGTTGGTACACGCCCCTTGCCCTCGCCGTCGCTGGCCTTGGCTGGCTCCTCAGCGGGGACCCCAGTCGCTTTCTCGCCGTCCTGGTGATCGCCACCCCCTGCCCCCTCCTGATCGCCATCCCCGTCGCTATCCTGGGCGCTATCTCTCTCGCCGCCCGCCGCGCCATCATCATCAAGGATCCCGCCCTCCTCGAACGGATCGATACCTGCCGCACCTTCATCTTCGACAAGACCGGCACCCTCACCTACGGCCGTCCCAACCTTACGGAAATCATCACCGCCCCCGGCGTCGAACGGCGCCAAGCGCTGGCCTATGCCGCCAGTCTGGAGCAGTTCTCCAAGCACCCGCTCGCGGGTGCGGTCATCACAGCCGCGGAGTCCGAAGGCGTACCCCTCGCCCCCATCCTCGACGTCAGCGAAAAGCCCGGCCAGGGTCTCACCGGCCACATCGGCCCCCTGCTCAT
Organism: Bryobacteraceae bacterium; assembly: GCA_046597015.1. Lineage (GTDB taxonomy): Bacteria > Acidobacteriota > Terriglobia > Bryobacterales > Bryobacteraceae. The sequence continues at coordinate 538 of JBKJLJ010000249.1, read as the reverse complement.
CGCCATCACCGGCCGCGCTAAAGTAAACCTTCCCGGCCTGCCCCCCACCGCTCCCGGCATGGAAGCCATTCTCCTCGCCGACGGCAAGTTCTTCGCCGCCCTGCGCTTTCAAGACGCCCCCCGGGCCGAATCCCATCCCTTCATAGAGCACCTCAAGCCTCGCCACGGCGTCACCAAAATCATGCTCCTCTCGGGCGACCGCGAAGCCGAAGTCCGCTACCTCGCCGCCCAAGTCGGCATCACTGAAGTGCTCTATAGCAAAAGTCCGGAAGAGAAGGTCGCCATCGTCCGCGCCGAAACCGCTCTCGCCCCCACCCTCTTCGTCGGCGACGGCATCAACGACGCCCCCGCCATGCAAGCCGCCACCGTCGGCATCGCCTTCGGCCAGCACAGCGACGTCACCGCCGAAGCCGCAGGCGCGGTAGTCCTCGAAGCGTCGCTCCAGAAGGTTGACGAACTCATCCACATCGGCCAACGCCTTCGCCGCATCGCCCTGCAATGCGCCATTGGCGACATGGGTCTCATAGGGAAAGAGTTT
>JBKJLJ010000068.1:0-3901 GCA_046597015.1 Bryobacteraceae bacterium | reverse complement strand
TTGTGTGGCCGTCGCCGGAGAACGAAACGGTCGTCCGCAAGGGCGAATGGAACGAATACCTTCTGAAGGTGGAAGGCAATCGGTTTGTCTCGCGGCTAAACGGCGTGATCATGGTGGACTTCACCGACCCGCGGCCGAAGTCATTCGACGGTGGCATCTCGCTGCAACTGCATTCGGGCGGCGCGGGGGACATGCGGTTCAAGGACATCATGATCCGCGATTTGATCAAGCGGTAGCCTTGCTGCGGCTTTACTACTGCGATCACTACGACATGGGCTTGCCGCCGGACCATCGGTTTCCGGCGCGCAAGTACCGATTGTTACGGAACGCGTTGACAGGGGATCCGCGATTCCAGATTCTGCCCGCTCCGCTGGCTACCGTGGAAGAGATTTGTGAGGCGCACGACTCCGAGTACGTGCGCCAATTCGTGCATGGCGAGTTGCCGGCCGCGGCCGTAAGAAGGATTGGTTTTCCCTGGTCGCCCGCGCTGGTGCTGCGAACGTTGGCCAGCGTGGGCGGGGCCCTCGCGGCGACCGATGCGGCGCAGGAGAGCGGATTTGGGGGAGCGCTGATGGGCGGGACCCATCACGCCTTTTGGGGCGAGGGCTCCGGCTTCTGCGTCTTCAACGACATTGCGGTGTCGATCGCCGGGTTGCGGATACGCGGGTGGGGATGGCGAGTCGCGGTGATCGATTTGGACGTGCATCAGGGCGACGGGACCGCTCTGCTGTTCGCTGAGGACCCCGACGTATTGACGCTCTCCTTTCACGGGCGGAATAATTTTCCCTTTCGTAAGCAGGTGAGTAAAATCGACGTCGCGTTTGGGGACGGGACCGGAGACGAAGAGTACCTCGCCAAGCTCGACCAGGTGTTGCCGCAAGTGTGGGCGTTTCGACCGGATTTTGTCTTTTACCAGTCTGGCGTCGATGGGTTGCGCGAAGACAAGCTCGGGAAATTGGCCCTGACCCATGCCGGGCTTGAAGAGCGGGATCGGCGCGTTATGACGGCGGCGCGCGGCTATGGGAAGCCGTTCGTCCTGCTTCTTGGCGGAGGCTACGCGGAACCGATTGAGGCGACCGTACGGGCCAACACGAATACTTACAAGATGGCCGCCAGCGTCTGGGGCTAGACTAGCAACATGATTTCCCGACGGACGTTTCTGATGGCGGCGACGGTGGTGCCGCGGCCCAACATTGTGCTGTTTCTGGCGGACGATATGGGTATCGGTGACTTGGCGTGTTACGGCGCGGTCGGGATCAAGACCCCCCACATCGATGGTTTAGCCCGCGATGGCGTGCGGTACACGCAGTTCTACGCCAATGCGCCGGAATGCACCCCGAGTCGAACGGCGCTTTTGACGGGCCGATATCCGCAGAGAGTCGGCGGTTTGGAGTGTGCGATCGGAGTGGGCAACGTGGGCCGCTACGACGAGGCCGAATGGCTGCAGAAGCGCGGTGAGTTGGGGCTGCCGTCCGACGAGACGTCCCTGGCGCAGATGCTCCGCGCCGGTGGCTACCAGACGGCCTGTATTGGGAAGTGGCACCTGGGATATGACCCGAAGTACTCGGCGTTGCGGCACGGGTTCGACCATTACTTCGGTGTGCTCGGCGGCAACGCTGATTACTTCACGCACGAAGAAGAGGGAGGCGACAAAGTGCTCTACGAGGGCGAGAAACGGGTGGATCGGCCGGGTTATTTAACCGACGTATTCGGCGACGAAGCGATCGCTTGGCTGGGCCGGCGAACGGCCTCCCAACCGTTCTTTCTCTACGTGCCGTTTACTGCACCCCATGCGCCGACGCAGGGACCGCGGCACGAGGAGGGGAAGACCGGGTACGCCGCCATGATTGAACGCATGGACTGGCAAATTGGCCGCGTCTTGGCGGCCGTTCCGAAGAATACGCTCGTCGTCTTCGCGAGCGATAACGGTGCCACCAAGATGGGGAGTAACGGCCCGTTGCGCGGATTTAAATCGGAGGTCTTCGAGGGAGGGATTCGGGTCCCTTGTCTTCTGAAGTACCCGGGTAAGGTGAAGCCAGGGACCGTGTCAGCGAGGGTGGCGTTGCATATGGACTTGACGGCGACGCTGATGGCCGCGGCCGCGGTAAAACCGGCGCGCCGGTTGGACGGGGAAGATTTGTTGGAGGCGGCTCAGCCACGGGCGGTGTTCTGGCGTTACAAGCGGATGGCGAACCGGCGCAAGGCGGTGCGGCGGGGGAGTTGGAAGCTGGTCGTGGACAACGGGAAGGAGTATCTGTTTCACCTGGGCGAGGACCCGGAGGAGAAAATCAACCGGGTGGAAACGGCGAGGGAAGAGGCGGCGGCGTTGCGGGGGTTGTTGCGGCATTGGGAAGGAGAGGTGAAGGCTCCGCGGTTGGCGGGGTTTTCTCCAGGATAAGGCGGATTTCAAGGCGGATGATAAGGCGTCGCGTTGACGGCGGCCAGCCCGCTCCGTTACTCTGGAAGAACTCTGTAGAGGCGCAAGGGCCACGACGGATCGCCGCTTTTCCCATCACCGGGAGCGATCTTGCTTAGGGACCATTGCCGAAACAAAGAGCCGCTGGCGAATAGCGACTTTGTTGGGGGACGCGGGCGAAAGCCAGTCCACTGTCACTTGAAGAGCCGGTGCAATGCCGGAGAAACTTTCGAGTGGAGGGCTAGAGAGGAAGGTCCGCCCTCTTCCCTCCTGCCCTCCCTCCCCACAACCCAAATCTATGCATGTTTTTGAACTCACGCGCGCGCTAGTAGACATTGAGTCGATCACCGGCAACGAGGCTCCTCACGTCGAGTACCTGGCCGCTTATCTGCGCCCGCTGGTGGAACAATACGACGGCACACTCGAACTCATCGAGGACGAGCTCAACCGGTCGAATCTTTTAGTCACCTTCGGCCAACCGCTCGTCACGATGTCGACCCATACGGACACGGTGCCCCCATTTTTCCCTTCGCGGGAAGATGACGAGTTCATCTGGGGGCGCGGCGCTTGCGACGTGAAGGGATTGCTCGCCGCGATGATCAAGGCCGCCGAAGGCCTGCTCGCCAATGGCATCCGAAACTTTGGTCTGCTCTTCGTCGTCGGTGAGGAACGGAACTCGGCCGGGGCGTACTTCATGGCGAACCACCCGCGCGGATCGCGTTACGTGATTAACGGCGAACCAACCTCTTGTCATCTGGCGCTCGGATCGAAGGGTGCTCTGCGCTTTGAACTCCACGCCACCGGCCGGATGGCCCATAGCGCTTATCCGGAACTCGGCGATTCGGCCATTAACAAACTGTTGGACGCTCTCGAACGTGTCCGCAAAATCGAACTTCCCTCGCATCCGATCCTTGGTCCTTGTACGCTAAACATCGGGACGCTCAGCGGAGGGCGGGCACCCAACGTGATCCCGGACGCCGCCCGCGCCGACGTATTCTTTCGGCTCGTCGACGATCCCACGGAGCTCCGCGCGGCTGTCGCCGCGGCATGCGAAGATTTAGTCGAAGCCCGGGAAATCCTTTGCATTCCCGCCGTTCATTTGAAGCCCGTGCCCGGATTTCCTACGACGGTCGTCGCCTACACGACCGACATCCCCGCCTTCGGCGGGGCCTGGGGCGAGCCTCTGCTGTTTGGCCCGGGCACGATCCACGTCGCCCACACGAGCGAAGAGCGCGTACCCAAGGCCGAGTTACTGGCCGCGGTGGACCATTACCAGACGTTAGTGACGCAGCTATTGGCGGGGCTGGCATAGATGATTGTGATGAAGTTTGGCGGGTCCTCGGTTGAATCCGCCGTCGCCATTGCCCGGGTGGCCGAGATCGTGCGCACTCGTCTCCACCAAAAGCCTGTCGTGGTCGTTTCGGCCATGGGCAAAACCACGAACCGCTTGCTCGCCGCCGCCGATTTGGCCGTAAGGGGCGAACG
>JBKJLJ010001087.1:0-8219 GCA_046597015.1 Bryobacteraceae bacterium | reverse complement strand
TTCCCACCTCCTACCCCACCGTCACCGCTAACCTTCGCCTAAACCCAGATCCTCACGCCCGCGACAAGTTCACCTTCGGCTTCCTACTGAATCCGGTTGCCTACCCCGGAGGCCGTTCTGCCGGTAGCCTGGCTTGGGCCGGTTCCAACAATGCCTTCTTCTGGGTCGACCCCGCCAGTCAGCTCTGCGCCGTGCTGCTCATGCAGTTTCAGCCGTTCCTCGATCCCGCCGCCGTCTCCACCCTCCGTGCCTTCGAAAGGGCTGTTTACCGCAACTTTCCGCAATGAAGGCAGCGAGCGAAGATTGGCTCTGGGGTTGGGATCCCACGCCGGGCATAGTCTCGGTGTGGGCGGAACCGAACGGTCGTGCTGTCGTTTGGCGACGCCATCCCACCACTGCCGCGCTCGTCCGCGAAGAGGTCCGCTTCCGGCCCTGGCTGCTGCTCGACCGGATTGACGATCTGCCGAGCCTCGCCTATCGCGAGCTCGATGGTCCTGGCGCGCTCCGGTATTTTCTCTCCGCGGAAGACGGCACCACCTTGGCCTCCGCCATCTGCCGCGCTCGCGGCGTGCGACATCTCCGCGAACTCGGTCAGGAGTCCGTCCTCTGCCTCGCCCCAGAAGAACAGTACCTCGTTGCCACCGGCCGGAACTACTTTCGCCAGCTCTCCTATCAACATCTGCGCCGCCTCCAGTTCGACCTCGAAACCACCGGACTCTCCCCCGCCGATAGCCGCATCTTCCTAATCGCCGTGCGCGACCCCGACGGCCACACCGAGCTCCTCGAAGGCCCCGACGAAGTGGACCTGATCCGGCGCTTGGTCGCCAAGGTGCAAGCCGCTGATCCCGATGTGATTGAGAATCACAACCTGCAAGGCTTCGATCTGCCCTTTCTCGACCACCGGGCGAGCGTCTTGCGCGTGCCCCTAGCCCTCGGGCGCATCGGGGCTCCCGGGCTGCGCCAACGGCCGGGACGGCGGCGCGTTCGCTTCGTCGTCCCGGGGCGGGAATTGATCGATACCTTGGACGCCGTGCTCCGTTACGACTTCGCTGCGCGCGACCTGCCCGGCCACGGCCTCAAGGAAGTCGCACGCCACTTGGGCATCGCCAAAACGGATCGCGAGAACATCCCGGGCGACCGCATCTTTACGGTCTATCAAACCGATCCGGACCGGGTCCGGCGCTATGCCGCTTCCGACGTAGAAGAGGTTGCGGAGTTAGCCCAGATGCTCGGCGGAGCTGCCTTCGCCTTGGCCACCATGGCGCCCCGGCGCTACGAGCGGCTCGCCGATGCCGGGGCCGCGACCGGGGTGATCGATCCGCTTCTCGTCCGCGCCTACCTCCGTTCCGGAATGGCCTTACCTGCCCATCGTCCTAGCGATGGGACCACTCACACCGGCGCCGCGCTGCACCTGTTCGCCAGCGGCGTCGCGCGGCACATCGTCAAGGCCGACGTGGCGAGCCTGTATCCATCGCTCATGCGGGCGTACCGCATCGGCCCGGAACGAGATCATCTCGGCGTCCTGCTGGCGATCGTAGACCAGTTGGTGGAACGTCGCTTGGCAGCCAAGGCGGGGGCCCGCGCGGCCACGCCGGGGTCGCTGGCCCAACACGAACACGAAGCCCTCTCGGCCGCCATGAAACTCGTCGTTAACTCCGCCTACGGATACCTCGCCGCCGGGGATGGTCTCACCCGATTTGCCGACGTGCATGCGGCCAATGAAGTCACGCGGCGGGGCCGGGAGACGCTGGGCCTGATGTGCGCCGAACTGGCGGCCCGCGGCGTCACACTGCTGGAAGCCGATACCGACGGCGTCTACTTTGCGGTCCCGGAGTCGTGGACCGAGGCCGACGAACGCCGCATCGTCAGCGACGTCAACTCGCTATTGCCGTCGCTGGTCCACCTGGAGTTCGACGGCCGTTACGCCGCGATGCTCTCGCATGAGCCGAAGAACTACGCACTCCTGACCTATGACGGAAAGCTGCTGCTCCGCGGCGTGGCCTTTCGTTCGAGCCGCGCGGAACCGTTCGGCGAAGCGTTCCTGAAGGCTTCCATCGAGCGGCTGCTCGACGGCGATGTCGCCGGGGTGCGCGAGGCTTACTTGGCCACCGTGGACTCGCTGCGCCGGCGCGAGTTGCCGACCTTCGCGGTCTCGTCGCGCGTGCGACTGACGAAGACCCCAGAGCGGTATTTAGAGGCGCGCAGCAGCCGCCGGGAACTCGCTTACGAAGCTATGTTGGCCACCGGCCGGACGGCGTGGAGCGTCGGCGATAAGGTGCGGGTGTATCGGATGAGCGGCGGGTTGGGAGGGGTGGTGGAGGAGGAGGGTGTCGACCGCCGCGACTACGACGCCGAGCACTACGCCCGGCTGCTCCGCGAAACTTATACAGCAAGGCTGGCGCGAGCGTTCGCTCCCGGCGACTTCGCTGCGGTGTTCGCCGATCCGGGACAAATGTCCCTATTCGGTCGGTCGCTGGCGACGATCAGCACGGTGTTGACAATTTTTCCGCCCGCTTCACGGTGATCCTAAGCCGGGAAGGCTCTTGCGCGACGAAACCCGCTACCTTTTGGCGGAACGTTGCCGCTAGTTTGCAGAGGATATAATAATCTTACTGAGGTCTTACCCATGGATACCACCCGGCTCTCAACCAAAGGCCAAGTCGTATTGCCCAAGGAACTTCGCTCCGCCCGAGCATGGGTCCCGGGCACGGAGTTCACCGTCGAAGCCACGCCCGAAGGAGTGTTGCTCCGCCCCGTTGCCCGGGTTGGCAAGTACTCGGTGAGCGATCTCGCCGGCATTCTCAAGCGGCCCGGAAAAGCCTTGACGGACAAGCAGATTGAAGAGGCTATGGTTCGCGAGATAAAGCGAGAACATGAACGCGGTCGATACTAACGTCCTCGTTCGCTTCTTCGTTGCTGACGACCGTTCTCAATTTGAGGCAGCTAAAGCAGTGTTTGATGTCGGCCCGGTTTGGATCGCCAAGACCGTCCTTCTCGAAACTGCGTGGGTCTTACGCAGAGCCTACGGCTTTGACGATGAAATGGTTTTCGACGTCCTGACGAAGCTTCTCGACACGACGAACGTATGGATTGAAGACCACGACACCATCCTGGAGGCACTTGCGTTGGTGACTAGTGGCGTCCAGATTGCCGATGCCATCCACCTTATGAGCCGCCCCCCCGGCGCGACCTTTCTATCTTTCGATAAAGCCCTCGTCCGCCGCGCCCAGCGGGCGGGAGTCGAATCGGTCGCCATCCCCGTGAAACCCCATTAGCCCTACTCCGGCTTGTGCGTCTTTCTCGTCCGCGCCGCCTCCCGCACCTCCTCCGGCAAACTCGTATTGAAGCTCGCCCCATACCCGTCCGTCTGCCGATAAACATACCCCTGCCACGGGTCCTTGCCCACTGCCCGCGGATCCCCCGTCTCCTCCAAATATCCCTTCAACCGCGCCCGCATCTCATCCCGCTGCCCGGCGTACCGCGCGTCCCCAGCCAAATTCTTCACCTGCCCCGGATCCGATCCCACCTCGTAAAGCTCCTCCGCTGGACGCTTCGCCAAACACCACTCCACCTGCTTCGGAAACCGCGTCGCCGCCGTCGGGCCGAGCAACACCTCCTTCGTCGGGGCGGCGTCAATATCCCCGTGGGACGTCTTGTTCGACGACAGGTACTCTCCCCCCGTCGGCCACCGATCGGGAGCGTAATTCTTGATGTAAAGGAATTCAGCCGTCCGCATCGAACGCATTGGATAACCCGCTCCGTCCGGCCGGCACATCGTGTGCCGCTCCATCCCGCTGAACACCGCCTTGCGCGGTTCCCAGCCCGCCTCGCCCCGCAACAGCGGCAGCAAATTCTTGCCCGCCATCCCCGCCGGCTGCGCCACCCCCGCCGCCGCCAGGAAGGTCGGCGCAAAATCCGTGTGGCTCACGAGGTCCTCTACCACGCGTCCCCGCTGCAACTTCGCCCCCCATCGCACCGCCAACGGCATGTGCACCCCCCAGTCATACAGGCTCACCTTCGCGTGGGGAAACGGCATGCCGTTGTCGCTCGTCACGACAATCAGAGTATTCTCTAACTCGCCCGTCTCCTCCAATATTCCTAGCGTCTTCGCCAACTGCGCGTCGTACCACTCGATCTCCAGATAGTAGTCCAGCAGGTCCGATCGCACCTCCGGCGTATCCGGCAGAAACTCCGGTACCTGCGCGTCTTCCAGCTTCTTGCCCAATCGCAACCCGCTCCCCTCGTCGTAAACCCGGTGCGGCTCCTTTGAACCCAACCAGAAGCAGAACGGCGTGCCCTTGGCCCTCTCCCCCAGAAACTGCCGAAAGTTCTCGGAGTAGTCGCTCGGCTCTATCCCCGGTCGCACCGGTTCCGCATGGCGCTTGCTGTTGTACTCATTCCCGCACGGGTTCCGCGTGGCCCCCAAAGCCTTCCAGTTCCCCGGCGCCCACCCCTTCCCCGTATAACCTGTCGCGTACCCCGCGTCCTCCAGCAGGTGCGGATACAGCGGAATCGCGGGCGGCATCGCCCCGTACAGAACCCCCGCTTCCCCCTGCTGCCAAACGGCGCGGCCCATCAACACCGCGCTGCGGGCCGGGGTGCAGGAAGGGCTCGCCGAAAACGAATTCTTAAACAGCAGCCCTTCCCGCGCCACCCGGTCAAACGCCGGCGTCGCCACATGCTTCGCCCCGTACGCCCCCGCATCCCGCCAGGATTGATCATCGGAAATGACGAGCAAAATGTTCGGCCGCGGCTCCCGCTGCCGGCCGCATCCCGCCATCATGGCTATCCCTGCCAACAGTTCCCGTCGCCGCATCCCTCATAGCCTTTCACAATTCCATTGGTCCAACAACGGTCCCTCCCGCCGCGCCCACATCGTCGCCCACGGCCAACCCTGCTGAGCGATCTCCCCCCAGCTCCGCGCATCCATCGCGCAGAGCCTCTCCTCCAACCGCCGCACCCCGCCCAGATTCCGCAGATGAAACAACACCCGGTTCCTTTCGAATACCCGCGTCACCTCCGCCTCCGAGTAGTACCGCGAAATCGTCTGCCGCCTCCCATGGACGGCCTCCGACTCCGGGCAAAAAACACACCGATAGCCATGCCGCCAAGCCAGCGCTCCCCACTCCACATCCTCCCAGTAGAAGGGCGCATAAGCCCGGGTGCGCCGCGCCCACCGCCGTAATAGCGATGCCCGAAATAGTCCCGACCCGCCCCCCACATATAAGCATCCGTGCGGTCCCTCCAAGCCCTCCGGATCCCGTTCTACCAGTTCCGCCGCGTCATTGTCCAAGTACCGCAAATCCGTCCAATTACTCTCCGTCCGGCTCCCGTCCTCCATCCGAATTCGCGATCCGATCGCGAAGACGTCGTCCCGCCGCAACGCCATCACCTCCACCAAAGCGGCCTCGTCCAGCGCCATGTCGCTATTCAACAAGTAAACCCACCCGTACCGCGCCTCGGCCAGCCCTACCGCCATCGCCGCTACGTAGTCCAACGCTGCCGCTCGAAAAATCCACCGCGCCGACGGGAACTCTCTCCGCAACCCGGCGTAGCCCGCCTCCCCCGTCCCGCTCACCACCACTACCAACTCCCTGGCCTCCTCCACCCGAGCCAACGCCGCCACGGCTCCGTGCAAAGTCGGGCCCAATATTTCCGGCGTATCGCGGGAGGGCACCACCACCGAGATTCCGCTCGCGCCCGTCGCCGTCAGCCTGATCCTTCGCCACCTTGGCAAACCTTCGGCCCACTCCAGCCGATCCAACAACCGCCTCACGCCCGCCTTCCGTTCGGCCCCGTATTCCAACCGAAGCCCCGTCAACGCAAAGCCCAAATTCCGGATATCGCCTCCCGGTCCTCTCTCCGCCGGGCAGAAACGTTGCGCCACTTCGAACTGGGTTAACTCGGCCACCGGCACCACCGCCTCGAACTCCTCCATTCCCTCCGTCCCGTTCACTACCCTAAAGACGCTCTCTCCTCCTTGCCGCATCGACAGCGAGTTCTCGCCGCTCGCGCCCGGCGGCAGCAGACCCGTCAACCGCATCCCCACCGCCCCCGTGTCAAGGCCCACCGCCATCGCCGCGCTCGCCTCGGACCACTCCACCGTCTCCCCGTTCTGCGGATGCCACCCCCGCACCATAGCCCTCCGCCCCGCCGTTATCGGCACACTCCGTCGCCACGGGCACCCCTGACACACCGGATGTGACCCATCCAAGTACTGGCGTCGAAACGCCTCATACGCCGGTCCATTCCAAACCTCCGCCAGGGTCTGATGTTGTAGGTTCCCCATTTCCGTCCGGTCTTGCACCTCGCAAACCACCACGCTTCCATTCGCCAACACATGCATCGTGTCCCACGGATTCTGTTCGCACGTCGTGATCGTCCGGTCTTCCTCAACTCCCGGGCGCGTCACCGGCCGAGCCACCGAAATCGCCACGTGCTTCCTCTGCCCGGCTACCCTCTCCGCCTCCAGCCGCACCCGCGCTTCGAACCCCTGGCGCAAACTGCCTGCCTCGTCCACCTCGTCCGGAAACCGCCCCCGCCCCGCCCCCCGCTCAATCACCGGATGAATCGAAACCTGCGTCATACCCAACGAAGCGGCATACTCCACCACCCCCTCCAACTCACCCAGGTTCTGCTCCATCGCCACAAACGCCACGTCCAGTTCCGGATACCGGCTTCCCCGTCTCGCCTTGTACCCCAACAAGTGTGCCACCCGACTCCGCAGGTCCCTCAACTCGCCCCACCCGTAGATCCTTCGAAACTGGCCTTCCTCCATCGAATGGATCGACACCGACAGCCGATGCAGTCCCGCGTCCACCAACCCCTCCATCGCCGCCTCCGTCGCCGAGCCCAGCGCCGACACCAACTCCGTCGTCGCCCCCGTCCCCCGCGCCAGCCGGATCGCCGCCGCCAGTTGCGGATAGTGGATCGATTCCCCCGAGTAATTGAGCCGAATCACCTCCGGCCGATCTAACTGGTTTACCAGCGACTCATACAGCGGGAAGCTCATATGTTGCCCGTTGCCCCGTTCCCGTTTCCTCGTACAGAAAACACAATCAAATGGGCACTTAGACGTTAACTCAATCCAGACCGTCTTCGGGAGCGAAGCCACCAAGCCGGGCCCGGGCATGTTCATGCATAGAGTCTAGCAGCCGCTCCTCTATCGAAGGCAGGCCAGCGTGTGCGTATTCCGCAAACAAACCATCCCGTTACCAATCGCGGGGAAGGCTCTTATCTTCCCGTCGAGCACTTTGAAGTTACTCAACACGTCCATCTTCTCAGGGTCCGGCTTGATCTTAAAAATCTCGCCGTCGTCTCGAATCATCAGCAGATGATCCTTCAGCAGCGTCACCGATCCCCCGTTCTGGCTGGCCAGCATCTTCCACAGAACCTTGCCCGTCTTCATCTCCACCGCGCGCAACTGTTGCCCCGTTTGAGTCGGTCCATGCAACCCGTAGAGAATACCGTTCAGTAACACCGGCGTCGCATAATGGGCCGAAATCGCGTCGTCGCCCGACCATAGCTCCTTCGGTGGCGAGGTCGAAAAGTCGAGCACAATCGCCCCCACCGCATAGTTGGAACTCACAAACAGCAGGTTGCCGTCAACGAGCGGCGTCGCTACATTGGCCGACGCTTGCGGCCGCGCCCGCCACCGCTTTTCGAAAACGATCTGCCCGGTGTCCGGGTTCGTCACGAGGATCCCTTCCCGCGTAAAGAACACGATTCCGAACGACGCCGCCGTCGGCGAAGAGTAGCTCGCCTCTTGGTTCGACGCTTTCCAAAGCAGCGCCCCCGTCGCCGGATCGAAAGCCCCCACCCCGGCCTTCTTCGACCCGATGTTCAAGAACAGCTTTCCCCCGTGCACGAGCGGCGAACAGCCCGCCCCGAACCACCCTTTCGGCACGTTGAACTACTTCTGCACGTCGACCCGCCAGATCTTCGCCCCAGAGTTTTAAGTCGAGCCCGTGCAGCACCCCCTCAGCGCCAAACGTAAATACTCTGCCGTCGGCCACCGCCGGGGCTGACCGAGGTCCATTATCAAACCCAAAATCGTCCCGATAGTTCGTCGGATAGTCGAACGTCCAAACGGTTTTCCCGCTCGCGGCCTCGAACGCTTCGACAATTTCTTTGTTCCCATTCCGATGGAACAGAATCACCTTTCCGCCCGCAATCACCGGCGGAAAGGTGATTCTGTTCCATCGGAATGGGAACAAAGA
>JBKJLJ010001066.1:0-9742 GCA_046597015.1 Bryobacteraceae bacterium | reverse complement strand
GGGGGGCGTATCAACATGCGCTGGCTTATGCGAAGCAGCGGCGGCAGTTCGGCAAGCCGATTGCGGAGTTTCAAGGGGTGCAGTTTCAGTTGGCGGAGATGGCCATGAAGCTGGAGGGGGCGCGGCTGATGGTTTACAACGCGGCGCGGTTGCGGGAGGCGGGGCGGAGTTTTGTGACGGAGGCGGCGATGGCGAAGTTGTACGCGTCGACGGTGGCGGAGGAGATTGCGTCGCAGGCGGTGGAAATTTTCGGGGGCATTGGGTTTACCAAAGACTCGCCGGTGGAAAAGTATTATCGTGATGTAAAGATTGGCCGGATCTATGAAGGGACGAGCAATATGCAGCGGATCACGATTGCGAAGGGAATTCTGTCGTAACGGTCGGGTGGCGCGAAGCGTCCGACCCATGGAGAAGCTATGCGAATTTTACCGTTTGTATTGATGGCGAGTTGTTTGCCGCTGGCGGCGGCGAAGCCGGAGCCGACCAAAGAAGAGATCGAGAAGGTGATCACGAACTTTGCGGCTAAGGAGGCGGAGTTCGCCAAGGCGCGGGAGACCTATACCTATCGGCAGACGATTAAGATTCAGGAGTTCGAGGGGGGCGGGCAGGCGCGGGGCCGGTTTGACCTCGTATCGGATATCATTTTTTCGCCTGAGGGGAAGCGAACGGAACGGATTGTGCGGGCGCCTTCGCCATCGCTCGTGCTGGTGTCGTTGTCACCGGAAGATGAGCAGGACTTGCGGAGCGTGCAGCCGTTTGTGCTGACGACGAAGGAACTGCCGAAGTATCAGGTGGACTACCTTTCGAAGGAGAAGTTGGACGAGATCGACTGCTACGTTTTTGCGGTGAAGCCAAAGAAGATGGAGTCGGGGCAGCGGTATTTCCAGGGGCAGGTTTGGGTGGATGATCAGGACTTGCAGATTGTGAAGTCGTTTGGGCGGGCGACGGGAATTTTAAAAAAAGGCAACGATCAGCGGTTTCCAAAGTTTGAGACTTGGCGGGCGCAGGTAGACGGGAAGTATTGGTTTCCAGTGTTAACGAAGGCAGACGACACTTTGCAGTTCGCTTCGGGTCCGGTGGGGCTGAAGATGCAGGTGAAGTACGAGGACTATAAACAGTTCCGTTCGACGACGACGATTACGTTTGGCGACGCGGTGGAGACTCCGCCGGCGAATACGCCTCCGGCTCCGAAGCCGGCGAAGCCGCCGAAGCGCTAGAGGTTGCCATTCGGCACCATTTTCGGCGGTTCGGGCTGGGATCGGTGCTTTTGGAAGAGGCGTGTGTTTTAATAGAAAATTACGTCTTTATGTCCAGTACAGGTTTTCGCTTTCGACGCTCGGTAAAGGCAATTGGCCGCCGGATGCGGGAGTTGCGGATGATCGCCAAAGGCCTTTGGTCGACCGATCATATCGTGCAGGCCCACATTATTCCGATGCGCCGGTGCAACCTAGCCTGTACGTATTGCAACGAGTACGACGATACTTCGAAGCCGGTGGACGTCACGATTATCCTGGACCGAGTGGACCACCTGGCGAAACTCGGGACGACTTTGATCATGATCAGTGGCGGGGAACCGTTGTTGCATCCGGATTTGGATTTGATCATTAACCGGATTCACCATCACGGGGTTATCGCCGGGATGATTACGAACGGTTACCTGTTGACGGCGGCGCGGATTCAACGGTTGAATGATGCCGGGCTGGACCATTTGCAGATTAGCATCGACAACGTGATGCCGGACGAGGTTTCGAAGAAGAGTTTGAAGGTCCTCGATAAGAAGCTGCAACTGCTGCAAGAGAATGCGCTGTTCCATGTGAACATCAATTCTGTTCTGGGTGGCGGGGTGAAGTTTCCCGGCGACGCGGTGAAGATCGGCAAGCGGGCTTTGGAGTTAGGCTTCAGCACGACGGTCGGGATTATTCACGATGGGCAGGGGCAGGCGAAAGCGTTGGGTGAGACCGAGATGTCGGTGTATCGCGAGTTCAAGGTGCTGGCGAAACGGAGCTTTGCCCGATTCGGCAAGTTTCAGGACCGGATTGCGCAGGGCCAGTCGAGCGAGTGGCGTTGCCGGGCCGGGGCGCGGTACATGTACATTTGCGAGGACGGGCTGGTGCATTATTGCTCGCAACAGCGCGGGTATCCGGGAGTGCCGCTGTTAGGTTATACGAAAGCGGACATGCGGCGGGAGTTTCTGACAGAGAAGGCCTGCGCTCCGAACTGTACGGTCTCTTGCGTCCATATGACCTCGTTGATTGACTTCTGGCGGTCTCCGCAGACTATGGCGCAGAAGGCGACGACGAAGCCCGAGAAGACAGAGTTAGTGAATATTCAGACCGGCCTGAGTTAGGAGGTAGGGCGACGGAGAACGCTGCCGGCGGCGAGTCCAAGGCCGATGAGGACGAGGGTGCCGGGTTCGGGCACGTTCGTGAACTGCCAGTTGACGATGTCGTGATTTTCCCAGGCGCCGCCGGTGGAGGACGTGAAGCCGATGAACGCGTTGCGGCCGCCCTGTAGGTTGAGCAGGGTGCCGAGGTCGACATTGGCGGATAGGATGGGCGTGGAGAAGTCGGTGAGATAGAGTTGGAGCAAGCCGGGGTTGTAGACGATGCGGGCGTTATAGGTGGTGCCGTTCGAGAGGTCGGGGGCGACGGTGGCGATGGCGAGGGTGGGATTAGTGAAAGTGCCATCGAATTCGGTGCCGGCGCAGTGTTCGGGGCGGTTGCCGAGCGGGCCGAGGCTCTGGAAGGCGACGTGGTTGCCGTTGGGCTCGCAGTAGCTGGGTTTGTTGGCCCAGGTGTCGAATTCAATGGCGAGGCTATTGCGTATGCCGTAGTAGCCGATGCCGCTGGCGTAGAGGCCGAGCTCGGAAGCACTCTGGCCTTGGATGACGAAGGCGAAGCCGTCGGCACCGTCGTTATTGACGCCGGGTTCCCAGTCGGGTTTGTAGCCGCCGCGTTCTGTGATGCGGAAGCTGAATTCGGAGGTGAAGCCGCTTTGGACGTCGATGGCATTGGCGAACCACGCGGCGCCGTTTTGGTTTTCGAGGGCGGGGGTGAGGCGGAGGAGGTTAGAGGAGAGGCTGGCGCTCGAAACGAGGTTAATGCCGGGGGCTGAGCTGAAATCAGCGAAGGTGAAGGAGGTGGCCGGGAGGGAGGCACCGGCGAAGGCGGAGAGGAGAGTAAGTCTGAGTAACATACTTCTTAATTAGGTCACGGGGTGACGAATTGGCGAATGACCCAAATCGACTTTTCGTACTGTGACCTTGGGGCCCGCTTGTACTAGAACTCGAAGAAGACGCGACCGATTACTCCGGTCCGGGTGAAGGCGCCGAATTTAGTTTGCCGGTCGAAGGCCATGAAGACGCCGTAGTGGCGGCCGAGCCATTTGCGGAAGAAGACTTGGGTGGAGACGCTATCGAGATTCACTTCGAGAGGGGTCTGGGCGATGTAGGTGTAGACTTCTTTCCCGCCGCCGACGACGGTGCCGACCCAGTATTTCCCTTCTTGTCCGTATTGGACGGCGAGGCTGGCGGAGTTACCGATCTTATTGCCGGGTTGGTTGCGATTGATATAGTAATTGCCTTCGACCATCATCTTCTTGGGGTAATAGAGGAAGCCGGCGTTGTAGATCTGGCCTTTGACGGGACCTTGGAAATTGAACTGAGAGACGCCGGCGGTGAGGAGGAGGCGGCGTTCGAGCACAGGGAGTTTATAGAAGCCTTTGAGGTCGAAGCGGCGGCTGGCGAAGAGGGAGATGCCGTTGCGTTGGGGGGCGTAGCTGGCCCCTTGGGTCGTGTAGAAGTTCTTCGACCAGTTGGCGAAGCTGAAGAAGCTGAAGGACTGTTGGGTAACGCCGGGGCGGGTTTGGGAATTGAATTGGAAGACGGGGGTGAAGCGAGGATTTTTCCGGATCCAGACGGTGGCGTCAGCACCCCGCCAGTATCCGTAGCCGTTAGAGACGGCGTTGTGATAGGTCCCGAGTTCGACTAGGACCGGGAGGGGGCTTTCGTAGCTGGGCCGTTCAAAGGTGGCACCGGGAGCCGACGGGCTTTGTTCGGCGAGGGCAGCAGCCGGGAGGAGGAGCAGGGAAAGGGCGAGGCGAAAGTTCATGGGAATTATGCTCTTGCTGAGTTCGGTTGGAGCCAGGCGAGGGGGGTGGAGATCGCGATCACGCGATGAGCCGAGGAGACCTTGCCATTGATGACGATGTTGCTTTCGAGGGTTAGGGAGCCGGTAGCGTGGGCGGCGACGGGGAGTTTCTCGCGGAGACCGCGGACGCCGAAGGAGAGGCGCATGGTGCCGCCGGCTTGCAGAATGGACTGGAAGTAGACGTCGGGTTTGAGGAGCATATCGCCGTCGCAGACGAGGTTGCCCTTGACGACGGAGGCCGGACCGATGGTGATGTTGCCATGGGCTTTGAGGTCGCCTTCGAGGAGGCTTTCCTTGGCGCAGGAGAAGTGGCCGCGGACGACGAGGGGGGCGCGGAGATGGAGCGGGGTGGTGACGTCGAGGTCGCCTTCGTAGGCGTAGGTGCCGCCGCCCATGGAGAAGAGCTTTTGCGGATCGAAGCCATGCTGGGCTTGGGGGGAGTCGTCGGGGCGATGGGGGATTTGGAGGACGGGACCGATTTTGGTGGAGAGTTCGGGGGAGTCGTCGTTACGGCCCTCGGTGGCGATTTCAGGGGCGAAGAGGGACTGGGCGTGGGCTCCGGGGAGGAACTCGATGGCGGTGCGAGAGGTGGCGCGGGAGGAGATGGCGGTATCGGCACCGATCGTGAGTTTGCCGGCGGCGTCGACCCAGCGGCGGATGGTGACGGCTTCGCCGAGCGAGAGAGCGCCGTCGGCGGCGATAGCTTGGAGTGAGGTTCTTTCGCCGATTGAACAATCGCCATGGACCATGACTTCGCGGCGGAAGTCGCAGTTGGTGCCGCAGACGAAAGTGCCTTCGGCGACGAGGATTTCTTTTTCGACGCGGCCGCTGGGGTATTGTACGGTCGGGGCGACGAAGATGCGTTCCTGACCGTGATGGTAGACGCGGAGGTTGGCGGTGGAGTTGGAGGCGGCGGGAAGCGTTGATAGCCAGGTTTTGAGTTTTCGGCGGAAGGATTGGCCGAAGTAGTCTTCGAGGCGGACGTAGGACATATCCAGTTCGGAGGAGCGTTTGCCGCGGATGGTGATCCAAGCGCGGTGGGCGAGGGAGAAGTGGACGTAAAAGAGGGCGAGGAAGAGGACGGAGTAGACGAGGAAAAGCATGGTGTTAGTCGCCCATTCCTTCGCTGTCGGCGTGGTAGAGCCCGTTCAGGGATTGGCGGGCTGTGCCGGTGGGAGCTTGGTTGAGACCGAAGCCTTTACCATCGGAGCCCGGGCGGGTCCGGTGGGTTTTATACCAGCCGTCGCCGCCGCTGCCCCAGAAGCGGTTCCAGTAGAACTTACGGAGGGCGTTGCAGATCGCGCCGGTGTTGGCGAAAAAGTTGAGGAGGCTGAGGGGCATGAGGAGAGCCCGCAGACGGGTACCGTCGAGGAGCGTGGCAACGCCGATTTCGAGGAAAGTGGCTTGGTTAGAGAAAAGTTGATAGCCAATAATGAGCATGGCGAGGGGGAGCACCGGGACGGCGTGGGCTTCGGGGACGAAGAAGAGGACGAGCGAAGCCAGCCAGCCGAGGACAATGATGGGGGCCGTGAGGTACATCGCGAGGAGGAAGATGGCGTCCCACTTTTCGCCCCGGCTGAGGAAGCGGGCACGGACGAGGTCCGGCCAGTAATTGTGGAGGCACTCAGTGTGGCCGGTGACCCAGCGGCTGAGTTGGCGGCGGCGGACGCTCCAATCCTGCGGTACCTCTTCGTAGCATTCGGCACGGTTTACGTAGGCGGTGCGCCAGCCGTTGAGGAGGAGGGCAAAGGTGAGGTCGGTGTCTTCGGTGAGGGATTCGGGGTTCCATCCGCCGACGGCGCGGAGGGCAGCGGCGCGGACGCCCCCGACGGTGCCGCCGAATTGGGCGGTGAAGCCGAGGTTGAAGCGGGCTTGTTGGACGGATTGGTAGCCGGCGGAGCGTTCGAGCGAGAGGAGGCCGGAGAGGAGGCTGTCTCCGATGTTGTGGGGGACGACGCGGCCCATGACGGCCCCGATTTCGGGGTCGAGGAAGGGGGCGGTGAGCATCTTGAGGACGGCGCGGCCGGGGACATAGTCGGCGTCGAACATGAGGTAGATTTCGCCAGAGGCGTGGACGGTGGCTTCGACCAGCGCGGCGGGTTTGCCACCGCTGCCTTCGGAGCGATGGTAGGGCTTGATGAAGGGGTAGCGGCGGGCGAACTCGTTGACGATGGCGCGGGTGCCGTCGGTGGAGCGGTCGTTGACGGGGATGACTTCGAGTAGTTCCCAGTCGTAGTCGCAATCGACGAGCGCCTGGAGGACGTCGCGGGCGACGCGCTCTTCGTTGTGCATGGGGATGAAAACCGTGATGCGGGGCATGACGAAGCCGACCAGTTCATTCGTTTCGCGGGGATGGGCGATGCGCATACGGGAGTAGGCGAGGTAGTAGTGGCGGACGGCGTAGGCTGACAGGACGACCATGGCGATGCCGATGAGGGTCCAGGAAAAGATGATTAGAGCTGTGATTGCCATGAGCTTCTGACTCCCCAGAGATGTCCGGACGCGCGATAGACGGAGATGGAATAGAAAAAGAGCAGGAAGAGCAGGTCGCTCAAGGTGCCAAAAGCGAACCAGAGAAGCGGCATGAAGAGCAGGCCGGTGTAGTGCAAGACTCCGAGGCAAAAGACGAAGCGGAGGACGGAGAAGAGGAAGCCGTAGAGCTGGGCGAAGAGCATCCAGGAAACGCCGACGGCGATTTTGGGCTGGGGCAGCATGAAGAGTAGGAGGCTGACGAAGGGCATAAGCAGCCAAACGAGGAGTTCCTGGCGGAGCCAGATTTGGCCGAAGACCATGGATTGGAGTTGGAAGGAATCGAAGAATACGTTGACGATGGCCGAGGCGAAGAGGATGACGATGAGGAAGTTGGCGAGATTTCGCAAGAGGGAGAATCGCCGGGCCACGATGAGAAGAACGACGATGCCGAGGATGAGCGCGAAGCGGGCGCCTGAGGAAACTTGATTAAAAGTGGGAATCGGGACGAGAGGGCCGGAGCCGGGTTCAAGGCCGGGGAAGATAGCCACCGAGCGCCAGCCTTCATTAGGAATGCCGGCCCAGCGGAGGAAGAAGTTGGCAAGGTCAGAGTGAGCTTGCATGATGGGGACGGCGTAGGCGGCGATGAGGAGGAAGATGGCAAGGGCGAGGGCGAGGGCCGTCCAGAGGCGTGGGCGCGTTAGGGGGAGGGCGCGGACGCTGCGGTGGAGGTAGATGGACGTGCGCTGAGCGGAGCGCCCTCCTGTACTGACGGCAGGGTTCATTACTTGTTAGTTTGGCGAGGCGAGCGGGATCCAACAATGGGAAGACGGTACCAATTGCCCGTGGGCGGGTGAGTTCATCCCCTTAGTACTGTTGGGCTGGAGAGTGGACGAGAACTCGTTCCTTTTGAACGGCTTGGGGGGGCTTCTTTTCGGATATTTTTTGTGATAGTCTCTAGCCAGTAGGGAAGCCCCGGGAGGCACCATTGCTATTGCGTGCTTGGATATTGTTGCTGGTCGGCGGGATGTCGATCTTTTTGTGGGCCGAGACGGCGAAAAAAGATTTCACGCCGATGCAGAAGAAGTGGTGGGCTTTTCAGCCCGTACAGCGGTCGGCGACGCCGACGAGCATCGACGCGCTGGTCCAAGGCAAGCTGAAAGATAAGGGAATTGTGGGCAACGGCGCGGCGGACCGGGTGACGCTGTTGCGGCGGGCTTCGTTAGTGTTGACGGGGCTGCCGCCGACCCAGGAAGAGACGCAGGCGTTTTTGACGGATGGGTCGTCGAACGCGTTTGAGAAGCAGGTGGACCGGTTGTTGGCGTCGCCACATTACGGGGAGCGGTGGGCGCGGCATTGGCTGGATTTGGCGCGGTACGCCGATAGCGAAGGGTTCAAAAGCGACGAGACGCGGCCGAATGTATGGCGGTATCGCGACTACGTGATTCGGAGTTTTAATTCGGATAAGCCATACGACCGGTTTGTGAAAGAGCAGATTGCCGGGGACGAGTTGTACCCGGGGAATGCAGAAGCGATGGTGGCGACGGGGTTCAATCGGCACTTTCCGGACGAATCGAACGCGGCAAACATCATGCAGCGGCGGCAGGAGTTGCTGAACGACATTACGGATACGACGGGGAGCGTGTTTTTGGGAATGACCTATGGTTGCGCCCGATGCCACGACCACAAGTTCGATCCGATTTTGCACAAAGACTACTATCGGCTGCAGTCGTTTTTTGCCAATACGCGGATCGAGGACCATGCCGTGCTGCAGAGTTCGGCAGAGAGGCAGGGTTGGCAGGCGCAGTACGATATCTGGGACGCCAAGACGAGCGGGATTCGGCGGGAGATGTCCGCTTTGACCGAAGCGACGGCGAAGAAAATTTTGGCTGACAAAGCGCAAAAATTTCCAGAAGAGATTCAAGAAGTGATTGCGATGGCGCCGGAGAAGCGGAATCCGTACCAGTGGCAGATGTACATGAAGGTGAAGCCGCAAGTAACGGTTAACGAGAAGGACGCGGCGGGGAAGTTGAAGGGTGCCGAGGCGAAGCGGTATGCGGAGTTGGCGGCGGCGTTGAAAGAGTTTGAGGGGATGAAGCCGGCGGAGCAGCCGCTGGCGCAGGCGATGGTGGACCATGGGGCGGAATCGCCTAAGACGTTCTTGCTGAAGGGCGGGAACCACGACAATCCGCAGGAAGAGATTGCCCCTGGTTTCTTGACGATTTTGGACCCGACGGAGGCGAAGATTCCGACGGTGGCGGGGTCGACGACGACGGGGCGGCGGAGCGTTTTGGCCAACTGGTTGGCTGACGCGAAGAATCCGCTGAGTACGCGGGTGATCGTGAACCGGGTTTGGCACTACCACTTCGGCACGGGCATTGCGGGCACGCCGAGCGACTTAGGGTTGATGGGAGAGCGGCCGACGAATTTGCCGCTGCTGGACCATTTGACGGCTCAGTTTGTGGAAGGCGGATGGAGCTTGAAGAAGCTGCATAAGACGATTATGCTTTCGTCGGTTTGGCAGCAGTCTTCGGCGTTCAATGAGTCGGCGGCGAAGGTGGATCCGGAGAATAAGTATTTGTGGCGGTTTCCGCGGCGGCGATTGGAAGGGGAAGTGATTCGGGATTCGATGCTGTCGACGAGTGGCCGGCTGAACGCGGCGCTGTATGGCCCGAGCGTGTTTCCGCCGTTGCCGGCGGGCGTGGAGACCCGGGGCGGCTGGAAGAAGAACGAGACGCGGGAGAACGCGGATCGGCGGTCGATTTATGTGTTTGTGCGGCGGAATACGCGGTACCCGATGTTTGAGGCGTTTGATATGCCGGATACGCACGAGAGCTGTGCGCGGCGGAACAACACGGTTTCGCCGGCGCAGTCGCTTGAGTTGATGAACAGCGCGATGGTGAACGACTGGTCGCGGAGCTTTGCGGAGCGGTTGCACAACGACGAGGGCGTGACCCGGGACGCGTTGTTTGATCGGGCTTGGAAGCTGGCGTATAGCCGGACTCCACGGGCCGATGAGCGGACGGCGGCAGCCGATTTTCTGGCCGCGCAGACGAAGATTACGGGCGATGAAAAGACCGCTTTCGTTGACCTGTGCCACATGCTTTTGAGCAGTAACGAATTCC
>JBKJLJ010001019.1:0-4146 GCA_046597015.1 Bryobacteraceae bacterium | reverse complement strand
CCATCTCCCAGCGCTATCCCACCCGTTGGTTCAACATTGATGCCGGGTTCGACCGCGACCCCGCCAGGGCCCTTGCGAATAACTTGCAGACGTTGAGCACCCGCTTCACCGGCCTCCGGGCCGACGGGATCAACAACCTGGACGCCTCGATGTTCAAGAACTTCAAGGTTACCGAACGGGTCACCGCCCAGTTCCGGTTCGAGACCTACAACACTGCCAACCACGTCCAGTTCGCGGCCCCCAATACCAACCCCGTCTCGACGGCCTTCGGCACGGTTACCGCGGAGAAAGGCCACGGCCAGCGCCAGGTTACGTTCGGGGCAAAGCTGCTTTTCTAGCTTCGATCTTGGCCACGGCCGTCTTCGCCGCCCGGCCCAAGCTAATCGACGGCATCAGCCCGAAGCCGCGCCCGCCCGCCGTCATCTCTTGGTGTTCCTTGGCCAGTTCGCGCAGCGCCGGCAGGTCCGTCGCGTCGCCCAGGTCCGCCAAGGCCCCCAGCGCGGCTAACCGGCCACCGACGTCATTCCCGGCCAGAAACCGCCGCGCCGCCGGCAGCGCCAACGGGTGCTTCCGCTCCGTCAACCGCTGCAGCGCCATCATCCCCGCCGCGTCCGGCTGCGCCACCATCTTCTCGTAGTAAGGCACCACCTCGGGCCCCGCATAGCTAGCCATTCCCTGCAGCGCCGAAGTCATCACCAGCAGGTTCGGGTCCCGCGTCAGAGCCATCATTGCCGGCAGATCTGCCGCCTGGCCGAAACGGCCGAGTTCCCGCACCGCCAGCGCCCGCAGCCACGGCTCCTCACTCGTCAGCGCTCGCCGAAACGCCGCCGCCGGCATTCCCTCCGCCGCGCACTGCGATAGCTTCGGGTCGGCCAGCGCCTTCTCCATCGTCTCGGGCGAAAGGCTCCCGCGCAGCGCGTAGCAGACGTTGATCCGCTGGGTCGCGTTCAGCGACGGGTCGAACATCCCCGCGCCAATCGCCGCCGCGTGGGCTGCAAACAACGGCTCCGCCGTCTTCATTCGCAGCGCCTTGCCCATCGCCTCGGCCGCCGCCCCAACCTGGCCCTGTTGAAACAGCACCCACGCCATCGCGTCCCACGAATAGACGTCGTTCCGAACCTTCAACTCGCCCTCGGCCAACTCGCGAGCCCGGTTCAGGTTCACCTTCGCATCGGCAAACGCCAACGCCAATGCCCGGTTGGCTTTCTCGCCCTGCGCCCGGCCCAACTGCTCCAAAACGTTCAAGTTCTCAAGCTGCTGCTGAGCGGCTTTGGCGTCCCCCGCGGCGGTATGAAGCTCGCGCAAGGTGGCCGCGTAGTCCGGCCACGGCACGGTGGACTGCGCCTTCGTCAACATCGAAATCGCCTCGGCCCGCTTGCCCTTCGCCGCCAGCGTTTTGCCTAAGCCTGCCAGCGCCGGGTGATAGTTCGGAAACGCCGTCAGCGCCGCCCGGTAGCTCTCTTCGGCGGGATCCAGTTGCTTCGCCTTCAACTGTAACTGCCCCAGCTCGGCGAGGCACCACGCCATGTTCTCGCGCTGCACGCTCCCGGCCGCCACCGCCTTCTTCATCAGCTCGATCGCCCCCGCCAGGTCGCCCGCGACGAAGCGGTAGTAGGCCGCCCGGTTGTAGCTGGCCAAGTCCGGCCGCAGGGTCACCATCTTCTGGTACGCCTCGGCGGCCTGGTCGTATTCGCCCAGCTCCATCAGCGCATCGCCCAGCGTGCCGAAGTTCCACGGGTCGCCCGGGCCGATCGCGACCAGCTCCTTCGAGTACTCCACCACTTGGCGGAAGTTGTGCCGCTCCAGCTCAATCTCGCTCCGGATCCGCAGCGCCTCGTAGTTGCGGGCCTCAGCGGAGAGCGTCAATTCCAGCAGCTTGCTGGCCCGGTCGAGCCACGCCGGGTCGGCCGTCTCGCGCATCTTCTGCACGTAAGTGGCGGCCTGTAAATTCTGGTAATGCAGGTCGGCGGGCTTTGCCGCTCGAAGGGTCTCCAGCATCTTGATCCGCTGGTCGGTACCCAGCCGTTGGATCTGGTCGTTCAACTGCGCGTGGGCAGCGGTCAGGGTAAGCAGGAAGAGTAGGATGCGCATGGGTGCTCCAAAAAGCGCGGAGCGGCCGAAGCCGCTCCGCTAGCAGGGTTAGTTGGTTGCTTTGCCGCGGCCGTTGGTCCCTTCGATCTGGCTGAAGGAGAAACCGGCGTGCGGTGCGGGATGGAACGGGAAACGAGCGAGCGTCGGCACGTCGTTCGAGTTCACCCCATCGCCGAGCGGTGCGGCGTTCTGGAAGCCCGGCACGAGCACCCCGGCCAAAGCCCGGAAGCCAATGTCGACCACGTCGTCGTTCGGACGGCGGCCACCGAACGGCCAACCGGCGTTGTCACCGGCCAACGGGCCCAGGCGCTGCTGCGAAGCAAGCGGCGTGGCGGCGATGGTCAGGTCAATCCGGGTGATGTCCGGGACAAACACGCCCAGCAGGTCCATGCGGGGAGCCGGCGGAACCGGCAATCCAAAGACCCCTTTCAGGATCCCGGTGGCAAAGAACGGGTCGCCAATGAACTGCGCAAACTGGCGGTCGTTCGATGGGTCGTTCCGATTCCAGAAGTCCTTCATCGGCAACGGGATCAGCGCTTCCACGGTGAGCGGGTTGCCCACGCGGTCGATCTGCACGTAGTCGCCGTAATGCTGCGGATCGGCCGGGGACGGGCGAACCGTCACGATCTGCCGCAGCGTCGCCGCCCAGCCCGCAATCTTCGCGTTCGGATCGGTGGGACCCGTCGGCGTCTGATTGTTGGCCGTGAACATGGTGATCGGCGCTTCAATGGCGATCAGGCTGATGTTGTAGCCGGCAAAGCCATCGACCGCAGCCGGAGCCACCGCGCCAGGTCCCATGTCCGCCGCACCCGCCAGCACCGGGGCCGGGGTACGGAAGTTCAGCGTATCGAAGGTCGCGCCGCTGTCAAAGTAAAACGCGTCGTCCCGGGGGCCGGCGAAAACACGCATGCCGTTCGAGAGCTCAAAGACGGCCTTCGAACCCAGATTGGCCTCGTAGTTCGGCATGGAGTTCGGACCGAGGTTCGGCGGGGCCACCGTCAGCGGCTTGCCGTTCCGGTCCTTATCAACCGTGGTCTGCGTGCCCGTGCGGAGGTTCCGCAGGACAACCTTGTACGTCTGGTTCAGAAAGATTCCCGGGCTTTCGAGCGACTCGATCTTGCCGAAGTAGCTGACGAAGGTGGGGTTGGGCCGCATCTCGGTTGCAAATACGATATCTACCTGCATATCGGGGTTGCCATCGAGACCACGGGCGTTGTTCACGTTGAACCGATAGAGAACGCTATCGGAGAACTTATAGTAGCTAGGGCCATTGGCCGGGTTCTGGAAACCCTGCGTACTCATAGACATAACGAGCCTGTCGCTCCGGCCCGTTTCGTAACTGCGAAACAGGTAAAAGTCGTTCAGGTTGGCCGTTTGGTCTTCAAGGAGCAGAGGTCCATTCCGGTGGCTCGCCGCAAACGCTGTAGCGGATAGAGCCAGTGCCAGAGTGCCCAGCGAGAGATGACGTAGGGTCATGAATCCTCCTGGTTTGGAACTGCATATGGGATACGCGAACCCCGCCCAATTGGATTGCATAGAATCAAACTTTTTTAGGCTCACTTCGTAGTGGGTTAAGGACCGGTTCACTAACGAGTTTCGAAGGATCGTGCGCCGCCTCTCCAGCGCCCGATCTTTACGCGATCACCCTGCTAACGCTGCTGCCCCACAAGGACCCTGAGCGGCTAGTGGCGGTAGCCCGCGGTGAACGTCACCGCGGGGGCACGCGAAGAGTCGGCAGCAGCCCCGCGGTCAAGTTAGGGCGCAGTTTTACCGCCGGGGGCGCCCTGTCCGGGCGGCCGAAGTATTCGCGGCGCCGGAGAGCCGCGAGAGGTGATCGGCGTCCGACCCTCGAGCTCCAACTTAGATTTTAATGTTGCCCGGCAGGTTCCGTCTGGCTCCGGACATGAACCGAAAAATGATCGACGAGGCGCGGGCCGCGGCGAGGCTGCGGCCGCTCAAAGAGCAGGTCATCGGGTACACCGGCAAGCTGCTGTGGGTGCTCGTGACCATTGGCATCGTGCTCTTCATCGCCTGCGCCATCGTGGCCAACCTCAT
>JBKJLJ010000961.1:0-4676 GCA_046597015.1 Bryobacteraceae bacterium | reverse complement strand
GAAAAAAGAACGGTGCTCGGGCGACACCGCTCGGCGCCGCGGTAACGATCTCGTCTTCCAAACCCTGGCTAATCAAAACATCGAAGCCATCCAGGCCGTCGACGCTAAGAAGATGCTCTCCATCTGTCCCCACTGCGTCCGCACGCTCGGCCAGGATTACCAAGAGTTCGGGGGCCACTTCGAAGTCGAGCATCACTCGACGCTGCTTGCCAAGTTTGCCACCGCCGCCCCGCCCGACCAGACCGTGGTTTACCACGACCCCTGCTACCTCGGCCGATATCAAGAAATCTACGACGAACCCCGCGCCGTCGCCGCCTCCGCAGGAGTGCTCGTCGAAGCGCCCCGCAATCGGGAGCGCGGCTTCTGCTGCGGCGCGGGTGGCGGGCTGGCCTTTTTAGGGGAAGAGATGGGAAGTCGCGTCAACCACGCCCGCGCGCAGGAACTGGTCGACACGGGTGCCAATATCGTCGCTGCGGCCTGCCCGTTTTGCAACACCATGTTCCGCGACGGTTTAGCCGCAGTCAGCGAGCGCCCGCCGCAACTTCTCGACATCGCCCAAATCGCTGCAAGAAATTTACCGCCCAGCCCCCAAATCCAGTAGTCGGCATGGTAGTCTTAAAACTGTTGCCCACGTTCGCCTGATTGGGGCACCTAACAGTGGACGCGTAGCTCAATTGGCAGAGCAACTGACTCTTAATCAGTAGGTTGACAGTTCGATTCTGTCCGCGTTCACCACAATTATTAACAGGATACGGTCAGTTGATGTTTGAGGATGCTTCTCTTGTTAGGGAAACCTCCGCATTAGGGAGCGGTTTGATAGCGGAGAGGGATTCCACTGCTTCCCGTTTCGCTGCCATCCGGATGTGGCTGTAACGTTCCAGCATCGCTCGGGACATGTGACCCATAAACGAGAGCACCGTACTCTCGGGAACACCCGCCTCCGCCATCTTGGTAGCCGGTCGTATGCCGAAGATTACGGAGACGGCATTCGACGCCCGCCCGTTTCCGTCGTACCTCCCATGCCCCGGTCACATCGGTCATTTCTCGCCGCGCGCCCTATTCAGCTTTGACGGGTGGGGGTCGGACGGAGGTGGCATCGGCGGAGGCCGCACCGTGGTCTAGGCAACCGGTAGATCAAAAGCTCCAAGGGCGCTATCCGAAACATCGAGATAGGACGGCGTACCAAGTGGATGTAGTATTCCCATGGGACCTAAGGCCACGCCGGCATAGGGGGGTGGCCTCGGGTCTTCACCGTCTCTTGCTACTGCTTGTCGTAGGAGAGCATGGTTTCGATCGGTTTCCCATCCTCCCCGACGCCTTTGGTGCTAAACGTCGCCGACTTGCCATCCTTGGATACAGCAAACTTGCCGTTTACTTTGTACTTGCCGCCCTTTTTTGTGCGAATGTCCGTGAGTGTATCGGCATTCCCCTGTTTGATCGCTATCGTATCGTAGCGTATGCCGCTTCCCGAC
Organism: Bryobacteraceae bacterium; assembly: GCA_046597015.1. Classification (GTDB taxonomy): domain Bacteria; phylum Acidobacteriota; class Terriglobia; order Bryobacterales; family Bryobacteraceae. The sequence continues at coordinate 3,204 of JBKJLJ010000961.1, read as the reverse complement.
ACCGTCACGGGCTTGCCGTCGTACTTCCCCGTGTAGCTGTAGTCAACTTTCGTGCCGTCTTCCCGTTCGCCTTTCGCGCTCACTTTGACGGCGTCTCCTGCGGCTGCCCGCACAATGGTCAGGCTCTTAAACGGGGAACTTCCCACAGGCGCTTTCGACTTCGCCGAATTCAGTTTCCAGGTGCCGAGGGTGTTATCGGCACAAAACGCCAAGGCCGCCATGGCGACCGTCGCAATCATAACTCGCAAACTGCTCTTCATACGCGCTCCTGTTGGGCGGGAAGCGTCTCTTCCTCACCTGCGTCCGAGATCCCCGATGAGGACTTGCGGACTTGCGGAGTATATACCAAGCCGCGCTCTTAAGCCCAACCCGTCCGCCGACCGAACTAGGATACGTTTTGTTTCCAAGACTTGCCGCCCCCCGCACTCAGTATCAAAGTTATCGCCATCACCGATCTATGCGAATTCGTCATAGGCGGTACCAACGACTTCGTTTTCTTCGTCCGCCGGGTCGAGTCAGTAAGCAATCGCAGCGCTACGGAATCAACTGGAACGCTGTCGTGGTGCACTGCAGGTTGGCGATACGAACGTTCGCAGGGTCGCTATCCGGAAACTTCGAGATCGGCTGGCGTACGGGCGGCGGATAGTATACCTATGGGACCCACGACCTCGCCGACATAGGCGGGGGTGGCGGTAGGGTGGGGTCGTGAGCAGGCCGATCGGAAATTGGCGGGTCGGGGTGGCGGACGGCGATGGAAAACGCAGCCATGAATGTCCGGAGCGTGACCAGCCCTGTCCGCGAAACTGTGGGAGATTTTGTGGGGGAAACGGTTGAATCTGTGGGCACTCGTTAGCATGCGTGGTGAAGTAGCCGAGCCGTAACCCCAACAAAGTGAGCGGGTTATCTTAGCCATGGGTAAGCCTTGATAACCCGCTCCCAGCGACTCTTAATCAGGATGTTGATGGTTCGATTCCATCCGCGTTCACCACTTCCTCCCGGCATAGAGCCTCTCGGCTTATCGCAGCCGGAAGAGTAGGGCAGAATGAATCACCACCGAATCGGCGGACGGATTAACCAATCGCAGCACGGCGGCTTGCGGTGGCGTCGCCCCAGCCGGAATCCGCAACCGGAACTCTCGACGAGTTCGCCGCAACCCTTGCACAGGATGATCCTGCACGGCCAAGTCATACCCCACTCCGTAAAAATCTGCATAAAAACCAACTGCCGGCCCCGATGCGCTCGCCTCCAACACCACCTCATACTCGCCGTTCTCGGCGAGCGGAATCGGCGTCTCCGCCAAACTCAAATTCGACGGCCCCATCGCCCCCATCCGTATGCCCTCGGCCCCAAAAACCGTCTCGCCCGCCAATCGCCACTCCGCTAAAGGCGCGAGCGGTATCGCCTTAGGCTCCGGTTGCACTTGCAGTTGCAGCGGATCCGTCCGGCGAAAAGCCGCCCGATATCCCTTCAATTCCTCGGCCGTCAGCGAATAGGTCCGCGTCAACCCGTTCGGCCCAGGCCGCAGCAGCACCACCTGCGAGTACGGAACCGCCGCCGGAGCGGCCTGACGCAGAATCAATCGAGGAAATCCAATAGTGCTCTCCGCCAGCAAACCCTCGGCATCCGTCCCAAACAGCAAATCCGGATACTCGCGCCAGTTCGTCGCGGTTGGCCCCGGGATCAGCAACTTCAAGTTCACATCCACGGACCGGTAGAGCGACTTCACAAATAGATCGCTAACCCACGGCGATAACGAAACTGTCGGCTCCAACAAAACGAACATCGTCGGTTGCCGAATCACCGGCACCGCCCTCTTGAGCCCAGCCGAGACGCGGTCAAGATCCACCGTCCATCGAACTTGCCGCGCGTTGTAGCAGAACCCCACCAACGCGCCGAACATTACAAATCCCGCCGCCAATTCGGCAAACGCACGCGAGAACAGTCCAATCACAACGACCAACACCAAAGGCACGACGACCTGCTGCACCGTCGGCGTTCTAGCACCCACCGGGTACGACGAGCTCGCTAGCGACTCCACTGCAACGATCATCAGGCTGGCCGACGCCCCGACGGCCAAGAGTTGCAGCAAGCCGCTTTTGTCTATCCCTGGGAACGGGACCGTTCGCAACATCAAATACGCCCCGGCCCCTAACGAAATCGCGGCCCCTCCCACTAACGCCAAACTCCCTGGCGATTGCTCTCGCCACGCTTCCCCCAGCAATTCAAAGATCACCGGATCCCAAACAAAATACCCGACCGATCGGGTCCCGGCAGATAGCCCGGCCCAAACGGAAGCCGGCAGTGTCGAGGGAGGAATGTCCCCGGTAGTACTCCAGGTAAGGTAGAAAATCACAAATAGGCCCGCAAAAGGAGCGAAATCTACGGCCGCCAGCCGACCCCGAATCCACCATTGCTCACGCCCCCGCAGCATTGCCAGAGCCGGCACTGCCAGGGCAAATGTGGCATTCAAAGAGTAAGCCCCCAGCGCGACCAGATACAGTAGCAAACTAACCCATAACCAATGGGCCTCCCGCCGCTCTGAATCCAGAAACCGAACGTAAGCCGCCACCCCCAGCAACCCCAACGCCGCGGCCGCCAACATCGGCCAGTTCGTTTGGCCCACAATGCGCGAAAAGTTCCACACCACGGCCAGAAATCCAGCCGCGGTCGAGATACCCCGATACGGTGCCCCGCCAACCGCCCGGAACACCGCAAAAACCGCCAAACCACAGAGTAAGTCGACTAACTTCCGCACGAGAAACAACCCCGAGACGGAACTGGAAATCAAAGGCTGAGCCAAAAGATAGAACCAGGGGTTCAACGGATTCCGTAAGTCGTGTTCCCAAAACGCCTTTTGGACAGACACCGGAGCGTCCATCTGCAACAGGAACGTCCAAATAAAGTCTTCTCCGGATGGCCCCACGTGAAACCCGGCACCAGCCCCGAAAAGCTGCAACAGGCCCAACGCCGCCATCGTCGCCACCCAAAAAAGACAGATCTGTAAGCTCCCCGGAAGGCGATTCATCAGCGACAATCGTAACAATGATCCTCGTCACCGGCGGAGCCGGCTTCATCGGCTCCCATCTCGTCTCCGCCCTCCGCGCCCAAGGCCGCCCCGTCCACATAGCCGATCTACAAGCCCCCGCACCCTTCGATCTCCGCTCGGACGACCTCCCCGCCCTGCTTCGTCAAGTCCAACCCTCC
>JBKJLJ010000914.1:0-3192 GCA_046597015.1 Bryobacteraceae bacterium | reverse complement strand
CGTGATTTGCCGGCAGCAGCCGAGTACGGCGAAGGGTTTTGTCTTTTTGAGCTTGGAGGACGAGACGGGGATCAGCAATATCATTCTGTCTCCGGCGGTGTTTGCGGAGTTTCAGGGAGCGGTGCGGGGGGAGGGGTATTTGCGGGTGAGGGGGGTGCTGCAAAATCAGGGGGGAGCGGTATCGGTGAAGGGAGAGACGGTGAGAGCGTTGGGGGTGGCGGCAACGAGCCCGCGCGTGGCGGTGCAGAAATACCGTTGAATCGCCGTTTTGTGACGATATGCCTTCCGTGTGGAAACACAAGGAGACAACCATGAAAGGATTTTTGGGGCAGAGAACGGGCCGGGTTTTGGCAGGGATGGCGCTGCTGCTGGGCACTGGGGCGTCCGTGTTTGCGGATGCGCAAGATTTCAAGATTGTGAACAAGACGGGTTTTACGATCACGTCGTTGTACGCTTCGCCGGTGAAGGCGAAGAACTGGGGAAGCGACATTTTGGGAGAAGGGGAGATGGCGAGCGGCCGCACGCTGGAGATTAAGTTCAGCGGTTATGGGGACAAGGTTTGCCGGTTTGATGTGATGTTGAAGGACGAAGACGAGAAGGAGTGGATTGTCGAGGACATCGACCTGTGCGAGATCCATAGTCTTTCGTTTTCGAAGAAGGGCGACTCGGTGATGTTCGAAGCGAACTAGTTTTGCGGAGTTGGGCTAGCCCCCGGTGGGGGAGGTGGCTAGCCCTCCTCAAGCGGTGGGAGAATGGGGTATGTCGGAATCGAAATTTTTGGCGATTGACGTCGCGGCGGAGCCCTGGGAGACGCGCTACAGCGAGCACCTGGGGAAGACCATGTATCGGAAGAACCTGGTGACGGACCCGGATACGGGGATGGAGATCCGCGTCGTGAAGTATCCGGCCGGGGTGATGAACACGCGGCATACGCATCCGTGCGCGCATGGGATGTACGTGCTGGAGGGGACGCTCGTGACGAACCAAGGGAGCTTTGGCCCGGGGCATTTTGTGTGGTTTCCGGAGGGTCCGGAGATGGAGCACGGGGCGACGGCCGAGACCGACGTGGTGGTCTTGTTCATTACGAACAAGCCGTTTGAGATTCACTACGTTTAACCATGAATCTCGCGATTTTTGATTCGGAATGGCGCACAGCGATCGCGCGCTTGCTGCCGGAGGTCCACGCGGTAGACCGGGACGCGTTGCTGATCTGGCTGCAGTTGTATCCCTTGACGGTTGCCCGGCTGGCGGCGGCGGACGCTAATCGGGCGGAGTTTGAGCGGTATTACCAGATGCGGGGGCGGTATCTGCTGGCGGAGAGCGCGGATACGTCGCATCAGTTTTTGTATAGCCATCGGTATTGGCTGGCGGTGAAGGCGGCGCTGGGGCACCTGCCGGAGGGGCTGGATTTGTTGGGTTTGATTCGTCACGCGGCGGGCGGCGAAAAGATGGCGTTGCCGATGGCGGCGGTAGGGGTGATGACATTACGACAGGCGGGTCCGGCGTTCTTGACGAGCGGATATCAGCCGCCGATGGACGGACGGACACCGGAGCAGATATTGCCGGCCCGGGGGAGCGACCAGCCGCGGAGCGTGTGGGGGAAGCTGTCGGGGGCGAAAGCGGCGCTGCGGATCACGATGGCGGAGGATAAGCCGGATCGCTGGTTTCCAATTTTGACGGGGCAGCATATTACTACGGGGGCGGAGTTAGATAAGCGGCCGTATCACGAATCCGACGAGCGATGTTACAAAGCCATGGGGCCGATTCCGGTGGACTGCCGGGCCGGGAGCTGCGGAACTTGCTGGGTAGGGATATTAGGAGGGCGGGAGAATACGGAGCCGGTGACCGAGTTTGAGCGGAAGCGAATGAACTACTTTGGTTACTGGGAGAGCGAGTTCCATGAGGCGGGGGCCGAGCGGCCGTTGATTCGTTTGGCGTGCCAGACCATTGTGCGGGGGAGTGCGAGTATCGTGATTCCGCCGTGGAATGGGGTGTTGGGGGAGTCGCGGCAGAAGCGGCGGGAGGAGGGGTAAGTCCCCGGAGGACCGCCTCGATTAGGAGCTGGGTCTCCTGTATTCGAGCGATTACAGGGGAGAAGTATGGTGCGCCCGACAAGATTCGAACTTGTGGCCTTTTGCTCCGGAGGCAAACGCTCTATCCAGGCTGAGCTACGAGCGCACACCAACCCAACACGTTTGAGTATACGCTAAATCATGCGTCTTTTGGGTCTGATATTGATGGCGTCGACGATGTTTGCGGCGAGGAAGCCGAAATTGCCGGTGGCGATGGAAAAGATCGTCCAGAGTGAACCGGTGACGGCGCGGGCGCATCTGGGCATGCGGGTTGTGGAGTTGAAGACCGGGAAGGTTTTGTACGAGCGGAATGCCCGGAACTGGTTCGTTCCGGCGTCGAACACGAAGTTGTATTCCACTGCCCTGGCGCTGACGAAACTGGGTTCGGCGCACCGTTTCAAGACTCAGGTGATGGCTGTCGGGGGGCCGGACGCGGAAGGGCGGATTGCGGGGGATTTGCGGCTGGTGGGTGGGGCGGACCCATCGCTATCGGGCCGGGCTTATCCCTACGAGCGGAAGGCGGAGTGGGGTGCGGGGGCGGCCGCCATCGAGCAGTTGGCCGACGCGGTGGTCGCCAAGGGCGTCAAGAGTGTCGAGGGCGCGGTGGTCGGGGACGATACCCGGTATGCGTGGGACCCGGTGCCGTCGGGTTGGGGGGCGGGCGATGGACTTTTTGAATACGGTGCTCCGGTTTCGGCTTTGCTGCTGAACGACAACACGGTGCGGGTTACGGTGCGGCCGGGGACGGAGGTTGGCGAGCCGGCGGAGCTGTTGGCGAACCCGGGATTTGAGTATTTTTCGATTCAAAATCGGGTGACGACGGGGGAGGCGGGGACGCGGACGCGAGTTCGTTTCGAGCGGCCGGTGGGGACGCGGGAGATTTGGCTGGACGGTTCGATTGCGTTGGGCGGGGCAGAGAATGAGCAGATGTTTGCGGTGGACGATCCGGCGCGGTTGGCGGCTCAGGCGCTGGAGACGGCGCTCGTGACGCGGGGCGTTTTTGTGCGGGGCGGGATTGGGGTGAAGCATCGTTATAGCGGAGAGAGGGAGGAGTGCGGGGGATGTGTGGTGCTGGCCGAGCGGGAGTCGCCGCCGTTGGGGCAGTTGATCCAGGTGGTGA
>JBKJLJ010000889.1:0-4558 GCA_046597015.1 Bryobacteraceae bacterium | reverse complement strand
GTGGAGCGGGACGGGGTGCGGTCGAACCTGACATCGGTGCGGATTGTGAATCGGGCTCCGCGGCTGCTGACGTTCGGCAGCTTTCCGGGCTACGGGATCATCGTGAACCAGGACGGGACTTACCCATTGCCGGCGAGCGCTGGTCTGGGTGCGGCTGCACGTCCGGCCCGTTCGGGCGATACGTTGGTCATCTACGCGCTTGGATTGGGACCGACGGTGCCGGCGGTGATGAGCGGCGTTGGCGCACCGGCGGGACCGCTGGCCTCGGTGAGCCCGGCGCCAGGGGTGGTGATCGGGGTGAACTCGATTGCTCAGGTGGATTCGATCACACCGGACTTTGCGGGTCTGACGCCCAACTTTGTCGGGTTGTACCAGATCAATGTGCGGGTTCCGACCTCGGTTGAAAAGGGCAACGCGGTGCCGTTATACATCAACTTTGGCAACCAGGTGAGTAACCGGGTTACCTTGGCGATTCAGTAACTGCCATGCGCCTTTACTACGACAACGCCTACGCCACGTCGTTTGAGGCGCGTGTGCTGGATACTCAGGAGGAAGGCCGTCGGGTGTATCTTGACCAGACGGCCTTCTATCCGACTTCGGGCGGTCAGTTACACGATTTGGGGACGTTGAACGGAATCGCTGTTTTGGATGTGGTCGAGGAGGAAGACGGGCGGATTGCGCACGTTCTGGCGGGGAAATTGCCGGGGACGACGGTAACCGGGGAGATCGATTGGGGGCGTCGATTTGACCATATGCAGCAGCATAGCGGGCAGCATTTGCTGTCGGCGGTGACGCCGCATTTGACGGTGGGTGTGCATTTGGGATTGGAGACGTCGACGGTTGACTTGGCGACCGAACGACTGGATTTGTCGGCACTGGAAGACCGGGCCAACGCCGAGGTGTTTCGGAACCGGCCAGTGGCGGTGAGCTACGAAGACGCTGAGTCGGCGCAGGGTCTACGGAAGGCTACGGAACGAACCGGGACGATTCGGATCGTGACGATGGAGGGGCTGGATCGTTCGGCGTGCGGCGGAACGCACGTAAGCGCTACGGGTGAGATTGGTCCCATTTGGATTCGGAAGACGGAGAAAATCCGGGGGAATTTGCGGGTCCATTTTTTGTGTGGGAACCGGGCGTTGCGCGCGATGCGGGCGGAGCGGGAGCAGTTGGAAACGGCGCTGCAGGGGCAGACCGAGGCGGCGAAAGAGGCCGATAAACGGGCGCAAAAATTGGGGCTGGAACTGGCGGGATACCGGGGACGAGAGCTGTACGGCCACGGGGCGGAGCAGTTGGTGGAAGGGCCGATCGACGAGGCGAGCCGAGCGCTGGCGAACGCGTTTTTGGCTCAGGGGCCGGGGACGCTGCTGCTCGTAAGTTACGAGCCGACGGCGTTGCTTTTGGCGTCGAACCTGGTACACTGCGGCAATACGCTCAAGCCGCTGCTGGCGACGCATGGGGGTCGCGGCGGGGGAAGCGCTAATTTGGCCCAGGGTTCGTTGCCGACGGCGGAAGCGGTTACAGCGGTGGTCGCGGCGTTAGGCTTACGGGAAGCAGGCGCTGGCCATCGGTAACCAGGGCGCGGACGGGATGGGTGGTAAACCAGGCGCGGAGTTCGGGGGACATTTCGCGGCGCATGTCGGTTCCGGCGGCGAAGGGGGAGAACGCCGGTAGGACGACGAGTTCCCTGCCTTGCAGGAACGCCTTGAGCTTATGGCTCGCGCCGGAGACGGTTTTGAAGCGAATGGCGGGATGGAAGTGGCCGACGACGGTGGTGACGCCGGGTTCGGGGCCGGCGGGGAGACGATCACCGTGGAGGGCGAGGACGCCGGGGGATCGCCATTCGGGGACGGCGGGGAAGGCGGGGAAGTCGGAGGGGAAGGCGCGGTCGTGGTTGCCGAGAACGCAGATGAGCTCGGAGCGATCGGCCAGGCCCCGCAGCGTTTTCTGGATGGTGGCGCGTTCGTCGGGTGATGGGCGGGGGGCGTGGACGATGTCACCGAGAAGCACGACGCGGCGGGGACGGAGCGAATCGACGAGTTGCCAAAGACGCTGCTGGGTGCCGCCTTCGACGACGGGGCCGAGGCCGCCACGGCGGCGCTGGGCCCAAGCGTAACCGAGATGGAGGTCGGCGAGGATGAGGGTGGGGCCGTCGTCGAGCCAGAGGGCTCCGGAGGGGTCAAACCGCACGGTGAGGATCCCATTCGGCGTAGACTTGGGCGGCCATATCGTCGAAGGCGCGGAGGGGGTCGCCGGCGAGAAGGACGTCGCGATTGAAGGCAGCAAACAACGGGAGAGCGAAGGGCGAGGGGCGGGGATGCTCGAACCATTCCCAGGGGGCGGCATGGAGGCGCTTGGCCTCGGCTAAGGCGTGGGGGGCGTCGAGTAAGTCTTCGAGTACCTCGCGGACCGTTTCGCGGACTAAGACATGATTCGGCTCATAAGTCATGAGCGTTTGGTATAGTAAGCTGCCGTTCCAACTGGAGTATTTGGTGTTCGCGGGTCCCTTATAACTTCGTTTGGGGATTAGCTGGCCGGTTTCGGCGACATTCCGGAACTTACGCCCGAGGGTGTCGGTAGCGCGGAGGACGGTTTCCAGATCGTTCATGAAACCGGTGGGAGAGAGGGCGGCGCGGAGGCTGGCTTCGTCGATCTCGACGCGGTTGCTGAGCGAGAGGAGAAAACCGTGGTCGTTTGAGTTGGAGACGACCGACTCGCCGGGTGCCAGGCGCCAGGCGGCAACCCAGGCGAGGCTTTGGTTGATGGCGCGGCCGGAGACGCTGTGGACCATGAGGAGTTGTTGGCGGCTCCGGCGGACCCGTTCGATCTGGACGGGGGAATCGATGGGGATGGGGGCGGCGGCGGATTGGCGCTCGATGAACTGGGCGGCCATGGCGGCGAGGTTGGCGGGCACTTTGAAGACGTCGCGGAGGACCTGTTCGCAGGCGGGCCGGCCGCCGGCGGAGAAGGCTTCGCGGAGGGTCCGGCGCAGGCGGATTTCTTCTTCGGCCATGCGGGAGCTGAGCGGCATTTTGCCCCCCATCCAGCGGGGTGTTTGGACCCGATCGCTGCTCGAGGGTTTGACGATGGCGATGCCCGGCGCGAGGCGTTCGACTTCGACGACTTTGCCGGCCATGAGAAAGGCCTCGCCCGGGCGGAGAGAGGCGAGGAACTGTTCTTCGACATCGCCGAGGCGGCGGTTGTTCTTCGTGAGAATTTTGACGCGGAAATCCTCAGAGATGCAGCCGATGCCGTGGAAGTATTCGCGGGCGATTTTGGGGCTGGCGACGATGAAGTGATCGTCTTCGACAGCGATTTTTCCGTAGCGGGCGAGGACTTCGCCGCCGCCTGCGAGATAGGTGAGAACGTCCTGAAAATCAGTGGCGGGGAGATTCAGATAGGGGCCGGCGCGTCGCACGAGCGCGAGGGCGGCGCCGATTTCCCAGCGGCGTTCGACCGCCATGCCGAGGAGTACCTGGGCGAGAACGTCGAGGGGGGATTCCGGGACGCGGAGGGTTTCGAGTGCGCCGGCGCGGACGGCCTCGCGCATGGCGATGGCTTCGAGAAGGTCGGGGAGGCTGAGGGGGAGGATGCGGCCGTAGGCCATTTGGCCGGAGCGGTGGCCGCTGCGGCCGAGGCGCTGGAGAGCGCGGGAGACGCCGCGGGGGGTGCCGATGAGGAGTACCTGGTCGACGCCGGCGTAGTCGACGCCGAGTTCGAGGGAGGTGGAGCAGACGACGCACTTCATTTCGCCGCGGGAGAGGCGCTCTTCGAGGAGTTCGCGTTCGCCGCGTTCGATGGAGGAGTGGTGGACGCCGATGCGGGATTCGTCGTCGGGGAGGAGGTAGCCGAGGGCGGCGCCGAGGCGCTCGGAGGCGGAACGGGTGGAGCAGAAGGCGATGGTGGATTGGGCACCGGCGAGGGTTTCGACGGCGGCGTGGGCGATGCGGCCGGGGTCGTAGCCGGCGGCGGGGAGATGGTCGGGGGCGTGGAGGTCGAGGCGGTGGGTGCGGCGGACGGAGTCCTGGACGATGGCGCAGTGGCGGTGGCCGCAGAGGAGTTCGGCGATGGCGGAGGCGGGGGAGGCGGTGGCGGAGAGGCCGATGCGTTGGAAGGAGCTGGGGGCGCGGGTTTCGAGACGTTCGAGGGAGAGAGCGAGGAGGGCCGCGCGTTTGTTTTCGGCGAAGGCGTGGATTTCGTCGACGATGACGACGCGGGGGTTGAGGCCGTCGAGCCAGGATTTTTGGGAGAGGAGGGAGCTGAGGGATTCGGGGGTGGTGAGGAGGAGGTGAGGGCGGCGGCGGACCATACGGGAGCGGTCTTTGGAGGAGGTATCGCCGGTGCGAATTTCCATGCGAATCTGGTCACGGGGCGGGAGGGTTGCGTTGAGGGCGGCGAGGGGTTCGGCGAGGTTTCGTTCGATGTCGCGGCCGAGGGCGCGGAGGGGGGTGACGTAGACCGCAAGGGTTGCGTTGGGAAGGTTTCCGGTGGCGGCGTCGGCACCGAGGCGAGCGAGGACGGAGAAGAAGGCGGCCAAGGTTTTGCCGCTGCCGGTGGGGGC
>JBKJLJ010000672.1:0-2575 GCA_046597015.1 Bryobacteraceae bacterium | reverse complement strand
CGGCATTTTGGAGATTGAGTCCGCCGAGGGCGGTGGGGGGGGCGGCGGCCGCCGCGGGAGAGGCGGCACCGGGCGCGGGCTGGGCGGCACCGGGCGCGGGTTGGGCGGCCACCGAGGCAGGGGGGGGAGGAGGGGCAGGTTTCGGTTGCTCGGTCACATTCGTGCCGAAGCCGGGAGGAGGCTTGGGCATGGGTGCCTGCGCGGAGACCACGGCGGCACCGAGGACGAGAAACATTAGAACGGGGAGGGTCCGCATTTGCATCCGCGACTATTCCTTTACCGTTACCGTCGAAGGGGCAGACGCTGCGGACGTCTTAGCGGGCTTTTGCGCACGGCTCCAGACCCCCTTTTCGATTTCGTCGAGGTCAGTTTTCTTTTTGGTCCAGTTGTAAGCGCCAAAGGGGCCTGGGCGAGAGAACCTGAGCATGTCGCCTTCTTCTTTGACGGTCATCCCTTCCGCTGCATCACCGACACCGTCGCGTTTCTGTTGCTCGGAAGTCGAGAGGGCCGCAGATTTCATCCAGCCGAAGGGGGTGGACTGGTAGTGCCAGGCTTTCCCTTTTTCGTCGACGATGCGCCATGTGTCTTCGTTGATTTTTTTGGCGTTGGCGGGCACGCCGGCCGGGGGTTTGGGGTCTGACTGGGCGAACGCGAGGCCGACTGCGGCAACTGTGAGAAGTAGGGTGCGGATCATTTTACTAATTCCTTGATCAAATATCGTTATTGAATTTTTTCCCACCGGCACTGGAAGCCAAAGGGGGTGGGCGTGTTGATCTTGCGGAAGCCATCGACCACGGCACCATCGGGTGCGGTGTCGCCGGGTTGGCACTGTTTCATCGTGGGCGTCATGACTTGTCCGGGGCCTTGCTTTGAGGCACTGCTTCCGCCACCGAGGTCAGTAATAGCCTTGGTGGCGGGGGCGTTGGCGGGAGCGGAGGGAGCATTGTCAGACGCGGGGGGTGGAGGCGCCGCGGCAAGAAGTTTGGAGGCTTCTCTGTCGGCGAGTTCCCCGAGTGTTTTGGTGATTTTTTTGTTCTGCCATTCGAAGGTGACGTCAGCGCCGGTGACGGCGAGGATTTTGAATTCACCGACCCGGTCTCCCGGGCGGTAACCGCGTTGTGGTTTTCCTCTGGCTTCGCTGAGCATGACAGTGGGCGGATCGCCGATCATCAGCACGCCATAAGCCAGGGGAAAGGCGGGCATTTGAGGAGGTGCCGGAGGGGGAGGAGGCTCCACGATCGGGTTTCGATCCTTACTAAAGAGAAGACGCGCGGCGATGTCCAAATAGTTGGCGGGGGTAGTTTTTTCGACGTTGGCAACGGCGGCGACGGGCTTGGCGGAGGGCAGGATGGGGGCACTGGCGCGCACGAGCGCCTCGCGTTTGCGGGTTTCATCGAGGAGCTTCTTCAGCTCCATAGCGGCGCCCGCGATGCAGGCCAACAAAAGCAGGTTGATCAGGAAAAGGCGGCCTCTCAAAACTGCACCCCTTTTTTCTCAGGAATTAACTTTCGGGGTACAAGCCCGGAGACGGTTAGCCGAATCGGCAACACCTTGTCTTTCTCGCGGGCGAAGCCGACGCGGAGTTCGGAGGTGGCGAGGAGTTCGGGTTGGGCACCGAGGTCGGCGAGGTAGTTGACGAGCTGCTCGATCCCACAATCGAAAATTACAGAGACACTCACTTCGCCATAGTCGTCGCCGAAGGACTTCGCTTGGCCGATTTCACTGGCCCGAATGTCGATAGGCTGAGGCAGTGAGCGCCCGACGCGGCGGAGAATTTGGAAGAGCTGGGCTTGGGCTTGCGGGGCGGTGTCGGCCTGCAGAAGGCCTTTCTCCCGCCCTGCCAAGTCGGCTTTCGCGGCTTTGAGGGCGGCTTCTTTGTCGGGCACTTGGAGCATCATGCGCCGCACGCGTTCTAGCCGCTGTTCGACAAGCGCGGGGGAGTCGGCTGCGGCACCGGCCACCGGGGTGCCGGGGGCAACGGTGGTCGAGTCTGGCCAAAAGTAGATCACGGCCACGACGACGAGCGCGCCGCCGAGGAGTTGGAGGGCTTTCCGATCCCGATCGGTCATGATCATTTCTTAGGGACCTCCCGAAGGCTGCGAATCCGAAAGACTTCGGCGTTGGCGACGCGGCCGATAGGGATAGTGAACTCGCTGTTGGCGAGACGCGGAGAGTTGTCGATGACGCGGAGGAGGGGGGCGGCCTGTTCCGCTTCCCCGGTGATGCTGACGCTTTCACGGGTCATGTCGAGACCGGAGAGGAACGTCGGCGGGGGAAGGGTACTCGTGAGTTCGAGGAGGAGGTCGAGGTCCTGGCGGGTGCGGCGACGGAAGTCATCCAGTTGCAGGACGCGGGCACCGGTTTTGACGGTGGCCTGATCGAGGACGGGGACGCGGGAGGCGAGCGATTCTCCGCGTTTGATTTCTTCCTGCATCGCGGCCACGTAGCGACCGGTGTCGTAGGGTTCGTGGAGAGCGATGCCGGCGAGGAGGGCGAGGAGGATGGAGCCGAGGACGGCGGTGGGGACGTAACGCCATTTGGAACTGGACCGGCGCTGGCCTTCGGGGAGGAAGTT
>JBKJLJ010000495.1:0-3335 GCA_046597015.1 Bryobacteraceae bacterium | reverse complement strand
GCTTTGTTGGTCCATACTTGCTTCACGCCGGTCTTCGAGACTTCGTAGGCAAACGAATCGATCCGATGCGTGCTCGTGAAAATGGTGTTGCCGAAGGTGGTGGGCATGAGAATATTCATCCCGCGGTAGTTCGGGACTTCCTGGGACCAGAGCACCTCGCCGGTTTCGGGGTCGACCCCGTGCATTTTGACTCGCGATTGGACCAGTACCTGACGGCGTCCGGCCAGGGTGGCCATCACGGGTGATGAAAATGCGCCGCCCTCCATCATGCCGCCTTCGATCGGCAGCACCCGCCATATCGTTGCTCCGGTGCGTTTGTTCAGCTTGACGAACGAATTGGCAGCTTGGACGAAGATCGTTTCGCCATCGACTAGGGGTGAGCTCGCATAGCCAAACTCGGGCTTCGCGGTGTTGAACCGTTTCGGGAAATCGACCCGCCACCGTTCCTTGCCGGTCTTGCCGTCGAGGGCAACCAAAACCTCTTCCATACCGGCGACATAAAGGGTCTCGCCGTCAAAGGATGGCGTGGCGCGGATCCAATCACCACTTCTCTTGGCAAAAAAAGGAACCGATACCTTGCCGGGCCACGAGGCTCGCCAAATCTCTTTGCCCGTCTTGCGGTCCAGCGCGCGGACCACCTCCGTCTCTACTTTCTCCGTCTCCGCCACGAACACCTTGTCTTCGGACACGATGGGGCCGGGGAAGCCTTTGTCGAGGTCTACCCGCCAGAGCGGTTTGAGCCCGGCGAAGTTGTCCGCCCACGGGGTCCCCGGCGCTGCGCCGGTCCGGTCGGGCCCGCGAAACTGCGGCCACACATCGGCACCAGACAACACCATGGGGAGAAGAAGCAAGGCAATTCGCATCACTGGCCCGGATGCTGCTCGGCCCCGAATAGCGCTAGAAAATTCGAATGTGGGATCCTCATAGATGAGGCCCATGTCCTTTATCCACGAAGATTTTCTTCTTTCCACCGCCGCGGCCCGTCGTCTGTACCACTCCTACGCCGCCCCTGAACCCATCCTGGACTACCACTGCCACCTTCCGCCCAAGGACATCGCGGAGAATCGCCAGTTCGCCAATTTGTTCGAGATCTGGCTCGAAGGCGACCATTACAAGTGGCGCGCCATGCGGGCGAACGGCGTCGCTGAGCGCCTCTGCACCGGGGACGCGACCCCGTATGAAAAGTTCGAAGCCTGGGCTCGGACCGTTCCCCACACTCTCCGCAATCCGCTCTTTCACTGGACTCACCTCGAGCTGAAGCGCTACTTCGGGATCGACGAACTGCTCGATGAAACCACCGCCCGGTCGATCTGGGATCGCGCGAACGAACAGCTGGCTACCGATAGCTTGCGGGTCCACGGGATTTTCGAAAAGTTCCAAGTCCGGGCGACGTGTACGACCGATGACCCGACCGATGATCTCCGTTATCACCAGCAGATCGCGGCCTCTGGTCTGGCCACGAAAGTCTTCCCGACCTTCCGGCCCGACAAGGCGCTGAACGTTCATCTGCCGGAGCAGTTTCTTCCCTGGGTGGGCAAACTCGCCGCGGCCGCAAACCTCGATATCAGCACGTTTGGGCGCTTTCTGGACGCCATCAAGAGCCGCCACGATTTTTTCCACTCGATGGGCGGCCGGCTTTCGGACCATGGTCTGAACCATTGCTACGCCGATTTCTGCAGCGATGACGAAGCGGCTTCGATCTTTGATCGGGCGCTGCATGGCCAAGCCGCTTCGCCGGACGAACATCGGCAGTTCGCCTCGTATCTGATGCTGTTTTTTGGCCGCCTGGATGCCGCCAGGGGCTGGACCAAGCAACTCCATCTCGGTGCCCGCCGGAACAATAGCACAAGGGCGTTCCGTACGATCGGCCCGGACTCTGGCTTTGATTCGATGGGCGACTGGTCCCAGGCCGATGCCCTCGGTGCCTACCTCGACCGCCTCGATCAGGACAACTCTTTGCCGAAGACGATCATCTACAACGTCAACCCGGTCGACAACTACGCCTTTGCCACGATGGTCGGCAACTTTCAGGACGGCACGATCGCGGGCAAGGTACAGTTCGGCAGTGGGTGGTGGTTCGTCGATCAGAAGGAAGGCATGGAGATGCAGATCAACGCGCTCTCGAATTGCGGCCTGCTGTCCCGTTTCGTGGGCATGTTGACGGACTCTCGGTCGTTCCTTTCCTACCCGCGGCACGAGTATTTCCGCCGCACGCTTTGCAACATGCTAGGTTCGGACATGGAGAAGGGCCTGCTGCCGGACAACGACGAATGGGTCGGCGGCATGGTGCGGAATATCTGTTACGCGAACGCGAGCCAGTACTTGAACCTGGGGGTTTAGGTCACCGGCCCGGGGTTGAAGGGCGCGAGATAGTTGTGCAGGCCCCAGTGGTCGGCCCAGGTTTTCTTACGCCCGCTGGCCACGTCGCGGATCAGGTGAAACAGTTCCCAACCGACGCTCTCAATCGTGGCATGGCCGGTGGCGATGCGGCCGGCATCCAGGTCGATCAGGTCCGGCCATTTTTCGGCGAGGGTCGTCTTGCTGGAGACTTTGATGACCGGCACCATCGCCAAGCCATAGGGCGTGCCTTCGCCGGTCGTGAAGACGTGCATGTTCATGTGGGCGGCCAACTGCTGCGTGCCACAGATGAAGTCGCTGGCGGGCGTGGCGGCGAAGATCAGGCCGCGTTCGGTGGGCACCTCGCCGTGGGTGGTCACTTGGCGCAAGGCGGAGGTGCCGGATTTGGCGACCGAGCCAAGCGCTTTTTCAACCACGTTCGACAGGCCGCCGCGCTTGTTGCCGGGCGTGGGGTTGGCGGACCGATCGGCGCGGCCGAGGGCGAGATAGTCGTCGTACCAGCCCATCTCCCGGATCAGCGCGCGGGCGACGTCCGGGGTGGCGCAGCGGGGCGTTAACAGGTGCACTGCGTCCCGTACTTCGGTCACTTCGCTGAACATCACCGTGGCCCCGGCCCGGACGAGCAAGTCGGCCGCATAGCCGACGGCGGGGTTGCAGGTTACGCCAGAAAACGCATCGCTTCCGCCGCATTGCACGCCCACCACGAGGTCTGAGGCGGGGCAGGGAACTCGCCGCCGTTCGTTCAAGACGCGCAGGCGCTTTTCGGCCGCCTCGCACAAGCGGGCGACCGTCGCCGCGAAGCCTAGATTGTCTTGGAGGCGAATCACCTGATCCGCCATTTGCAGGCCCGGCAGGGTCAAGCGTACCGGCTGCAGTTTCTCGCAGCCCAGGCTGACGACCAGGGTGTCGGCGCCGAAGTTGGGGTGCAGGGCGAGGTTGCGAATGGTGCGAATCGGGACGGCGGCCCCGGGCGCGTC
>JBKJLJ010000431.1:0-3878 GCA_046597015.1 Bryobacteraceae bacterium | reverse complement strand
CGCAAAATTCGCCTCCCCCTGCGGCTGTAACGCCACCCACTCCCTCATCTGCTTCCGCAACCGCTCCCCCACCGTCGGTGCCGCCCCCAACCGATCCGTCTTCTCATACGGGTCCTCCTCCAAATGGAACAACATCTCCTGCGCCGGAACCGTCTCAATGCTCACAAACTTCCACGGCCCCTCCCGAAACGCATGCTGCCGCGGACCCTTCGCATCCTGCACACTGGAAAACAAACTGTTCCGCGGACCCGGCCCCTTCGCCGCCCTTAACGCCCCCCAATGGCTCACCCCATCCAACGCCTTCCCCGCCCCCAACGGAATCCCCGCGGCCTCAGCCAAAGTAGGCAGCAAGTCCATCACAGAAGCCATCGGCGCATAAGCCCCCGCCGGCAACAAATGCGGCGCATGCAGAATCGCCGGCACCCGAATCCCCCCTTCAAACACCGTCGCCTTCCCCGCCCGCAACGGTCCATTGTCCGCCCCGGATCCCCGCGGCCCTCCGTTGTCACTCACAAACACTACGATCGTCGGCCCCGCCCCCCGCGCCGCGTCCAGCACCTTTCCCACCGCCACGTCAAGGCAATCCACCATCGCGCAGTAAGCCCGCCGCTTCTCATCCGCAATCGAAGCATAGCGTTCCAGATAGGCAGCCGGAGCCTGCAACGGAGCATGCGGAGCATTGAACGGCATGTACAGAAAGAACGGCTTCGCCCGGTTCCGCGCCCGCAGCCATCGCTCCGCCTCCGCCGCCAAAAGCTCCGTCGTATACCCCTCCTCCCGCACCCCCACCCCGTTCCGCTGCCAATCCAAGCCACCATCCCGCAAGTGCGTAAAATAATCGATCGCCCCGTTCAAATGCCCATAAAAATGGCCAAATCCCCGGCTCCGCGGCAATTGCTTCACGCTGTAGTGGCCCAAATGCCACTTGCCGATAATCGCCGTCTGATACCCCGCATCACTGAACGCATTCGCCATCGTCCGTTCTCCCACCGGCAGCCCATACGTCGACCACGGCCGCACTACCGTATACCCCAACCCAAACCGGATCGGATGCCGCCCCGTCAACAAAGCCGCCCGCGTCGGGGAACACAATGGACACGCGTGCATCTGCCCAAACTTCACACCCTCCGCCGCCAACCGATCCAGGTTCGGCGTCCGCGTCGCCGCCCCCATGAATCCCAGATCGTTCCACCCCAAGTCATCCGCCAAAATCAAAATCACATTCGGTCGCGCCGGCACCTGCGCCGCCAACCCCACCGCCACCGTCTGCAAAAATTCGCGTCGTATCATATGCTGCTCCGTAGTAGTCTATCTCGTCATGAACCACGTCCAAGGCATCCTCCACCTCCAGTACTTTTACGACGTCGGCACCGAGATCGATCTCGACCGCCTCAAACTCCCTCCACCCACCCCTTCCTCCCCCATCCGCTTCGAAAGCCCACCCCTCGAAGAGTCGCTTCCCCCCGTCACGCTCCCCTCCGGCGACTCCGTCACCCCCCACCTCCGCTACTTCTCCTACGGCGTCGTCTGCCTCGAATTCCACCTCCCCTTCGCCGGCCCCTGGGACGCCCTCGTCGCCCTCGCCGCCCAATGGGTTGGCTCCGATGCCGCCGACGCCACCGCCGACCAAACCCTCCAAGCCCGCCTCGCCCATATCGCCCCGGCCATCAAAAAACCCTCCGAAAAGCCCCTCCGCGAGGACTACACCATCGTTGAGCTCCACCAGGCCCTCGATGACCAGGGCCAACCCCTCGCCGCCGCCGATCTCCTCGTCCTCCACGGCCCCGCCATCGTCCAAATCGTCCGCGGCGAACGCCTCCCCCTCAGCGCCGGCGAACAGGCCGAAGTCCTCGCCTCCAGCATGAGTTACATGCCCGGCGATCTCCTCGTCGTCGGCTACGCCGCCGCCCTCCTCTATGACCAGGATCCCAACGCCACCCTCCCCGTCCTCCAACTCCTCGCCTACGCCAACACCCAGTTGCTTGAATATCGCTTCTACGACGATCTCCTCGCCCCCGTCCTCGCCGACGTCTCCCATCGCCTCACCGCCCCCAACCGCTTCTGGAACCACTGGCGCGGCGGACGCGAAGCCGCCAAACTCAGCGCCGTCCAACTCGAAGTCATGGAACTCACCGAGCGAACTGACAACGCCATCAAGTTCCTCAGCGACATGTTCTACTCCCGAGCCTACAAACTCGCCTCCGCCCGCATCGGCGTCCCCGACTATCGCCGCCTCGTCGAAGCCAAACTCCGCGTCGCCGGCGAACTCTACCAGTTCATGACCGACCGCTCCCACCAAACCAGCGCCTTCGTCCTCGAACTCATCGTCGTGATCATCCTGATCATCGACCTCACCGTCCTCTTCACGCGCCGCTAATCTACTTGGTCGGCATCAATAACTCGCCCACGCCCAGGTCCTCTTCGAGCAAGGGCCAGCGGATCGAATACCCACTCGGGGACAACGAACAGCGCATCCGTTCCACGCTCGTCGCCTGCGACAATTTTTCCGATATCTTCTCCCAACGAATCTCGGTCTTTCCCCGATGCGTTGTGATGGAAAGGTGCGTCTCGCTCGCGCTGATCTCCCGCGCCAAAATCGTACTAGACGCCACGGCGGCCTCCAAACAAGTCGTACCAACCGTTCGCAATCTCGTCAAAATGCATGTAGACAATCCGCCGCGCGTCTCGTCGCGACCGGGCCGTCAGGTTGTGTTCAAAGTCCTCTTCAATCACAAACTGATCGGCGTGCATCCAGAACTTACACTCGGAATTTCCTTTCTGCACATACACGTGCATCGGCTCCTCGCCCTCATTCGAGTTGAAGTAGCATCGCCAGCCCTGCAGTTGAAGTACCGTCGGCATCTTTGCCCTCCCAGTCGAAGCCAGTATAGTACAGACTACACCTATGGAATGGCATGTTCTCCGCAACGACGAGATCGAAGGACTCGAACCGCTCGCCCTCCGCTATAACCTCCACCCGCTGCATCTCGAAGATTGTCGCCACGGCGACCAAAACCCCAAGCTGGAAGAGAACCCCGCTTACACCTTCATCGTCCTGAAATCCGTCTACCGCAAACCGGACGGCGACCTCGACTTTGGCGATCTCGATATCTTCCTCGGCCCCGACTTTCTCATTACATTTGAAGAGCACGCCTGCCCCGCCTCCCGCGAACTCATCGCCCGTCTTGAGGCCCACTCCGGCTCCCTGTCGTCCGGCGCTATCTTTTACAAAATCTTCGACGCCCTGGCCGATTCTTATCTCCCTATCCTCGACCACTACAGCGAAGAGATTGATACTCTCGAGGACGCGATCCTCGCCAACCCCGAACCCACCCAACTCCCTCTAATCTTCGCCATTAAGCGGGGCCTCATCGAAATGCGTCGTATCCTGACCCCGACCCGCGACTTGGCCAGCCATCTCCAGCGCTCCAACCAACTCAACCTAGCCCCCGACCTCCTCCCCTATTTCCGCGACATCTACGACCATCTTGCCCGCAACATCGACACGGTTGAAATGCTCCGCGACTTACTCAACGGTTCGCTCGATATCTATCTATCGAGCGTCGCCAATCGAACCAATCAGGTCATGAAGGTGTTGACCATTTTGAGTACGATTGCTCTCCCTGCCCTTGTGATCAGCGGTTTCTACGGCATGAACTTCGATTCCCTTCCCGGCGTCAAGAACCCTCACGGTGCGGCGTATGCAATGCTGGCGGTCGCCGGCTCTTCAGCAGCGCTGCTCGCCTGGCTCCGCTGGGCCCGTTGGTTATAGATCGCGCGACCGTGCCCAACGTCCCGCGCCCCCCGTAGCCCAGCCCCATCCACGCCGCCCCCACCCCACGGCCTCAGTCTCACCGTCCCGCGCCCTCGCAGCCTAC
>JBKJLJ010000337.1:0-3503 GCA_046597015.1 Bryobacteraceae bacterium | reverse complement strand
GCTCTATCCCGGCGGCGTGCAGTCCCCCGCCCTCCGCTACACCCTCACCCCCATCAAGACCGACGTCGTCCAAAGCTACAGCGTCAGCATCGATGGCCAAGAGGGAAACCTGGTCGCAGGTACCGGCAAGCAGTTTAGCTGGCCGGGCGGCAGCGGCGAAACTAAGATCACGGCTAAAGTCGGCGATCAGGATCTCGGGGTTGCGAGCGATACCGGACTCTGGGCTCTCTTCCACTTCTTTGCCAACGCCGACAACCAAACCCAGTCTGGCTCCAACTACATTCTGGAATGGATCCCGCGGCTAGGCAAAAACAACGAAATCGTAAAGTCAGGCGGCCGCGAAGTCCACTTCAAGTTCCAGATCGACGTGGCCGTCTTCTCGAAAAACTTCTTTAAGCAACTCGGCTGCGTATCTAACCCGGCGAAATAGTACCATGTGGAGGTAGTACCCCAAATCCAATGCAGCTCCCCTCACGCATCGGCAAGTACGAGCTCCAGGAATTCCTGGGTGGCGGTATGTCGCACGTCTACCGCGCTCAAGACACCGTCCTGGGTCGCACCGTCGCCGTCAAAATCCTGACCGAGCAAGGTGCCGTCGACGCCGAAGCCAAAGCCCGCTTTCTCCAGGAAGCCCGCCTCGCTTCCAGCATCGTCCACGAAAACATCATCAGCGTCCATGACTTCGGAGAGGAGCAAGGCAAGCCCTTCATCGTTATGGAGTTCCTGCGCGGGGAAAGCCTCCGCGAGGCCCTTCGCAGCGGTCGCGCGGGAGATTCACGCAATCGTCTCCTGCTGGCCGTCCAAATCGCCAAAGCCATCGACTACATCCACCAGAAGAAAATCATCCACCGGGACATCAAGCCCGAAAATCTGCAGATCGACCAGACTGGCCGCATCAAGCTCATGGACTTCGGCATCGCCAAGTCCGAAGGCATGCAGTTAACCCGCGCCGGCTTCACTCTCGGGACGCCTTACTACATGGCCCCGGAACAGGTCCTCGGCCAGCAGGTTACCCCCGCCGTCGACGTGTACGCATTCGGCATTCTGTTGTTCGAAATGCTCACGGGCATCAAACCGATCAACGGCGAGACGATCGAAAAGATCTTCAATCAAATCCTCTACGAACCGCTCAACACCGATCCGCTACGCCAATCCGGTCTCGGCGATCCGGTGATTCAGATCATCAATCGGTGTACCGCCAAGAGTCCGCAGGATCGCTACCCCCGCCTATGGGACGCCGCCGTCGATATCGAGCGCTTCCTCGGGCTGAGTCCCGCCCCCCAGCGGCCCGTCACTGGATCGATCCCGATGCCCCCGCCCGGCTCGCTCAATCGACCCCCGACTTCCGCGCAGCCTTCGGCCGCTATGCCCTCCGCCGCCCGGCCCACCCAGCAACCGGCACAGTACACTCCTCCCGCGGCTCCTTATTCGCCCTCCGCCGCGTATACCGCGCCCGTCCCGGTCGCGCAGCCGTCTCCCACCGCAGACAACGGCCTACCTGCCTTCCTTCGTATCCTCCCGGCTCCGCTGCAAAGTCAAATCGGGCTGATGATCCTGGTCGCCCTCGGCGTTCTTCTCATCATGGGGCTTCTCTACTCAGTGCTGTCCTTGGTCTCCTAATCGATTCCGTATGCAGCTTCCGGCGCGCTTCGCCAAGTACGAGTTACAGGAATTCCTGGGCGGAGGCATGTCCCATGTTTATCGCGCCGTCGATACCGTCATCGGTCGCACCGTTGCCGTAAAAATCCTCACCGAACAGGGCATCAAGGATGAAGATGCTAAGCAGCGCTTCCTCCACGAAGCCCGCATGTCCGGCTCCATCCAGCACGATCACATCGTCACCGTGCACGACTACGGGGAAGAACAGGGCTATCCCTTCATCGTCCTCGAATTCCTCCATGGAGAAGACCTTCGCGAAGCCATTCGCAAGGATCACCTCGGCGATGTCGTCAACAAAACCCGGATCGCCCTCGAAGTTGCCCAAGCCCTCGCCTACGTTCATCAGCGTGGCATCATCCACCGCGATATCAAGCCCGAGAATATCTACATCGAAAAGTCGGGCCGCTCGAAGCTCATGGATTTCGGCATCGCCAAAGCCGAAGGCTTTAACCTTACCAAGGCCGGCAACTCCATGGGCACGCCGTTTTACATGTCGCCCGAGCAGGTCATGGGGTCAACCATCACCCCGCTCGCCGACGTCTACTCCTACGGCATGTTGCTCTACGAACTCTTTAGCGGCGTCAAACCCGTCACCGGCGAGACTCTCCAGCGCCTCTTCTATATCATTCTGAACGAGCATCCCGATCCGAACCCCCTGCTCGCCGCCGGAACCCCACCCGGCGTCATTGATCTCATTCAACGCTGCACGGCCAAAAAACCGGAACACCGCATCCAAAGCTTCAACGCGATCGCCGACGTGCTCAAGAGCCTCCTCGCCGGGGCCTACAACGTCCCCACCCAGGCCTATGCCCCCGCCCAGCCCAGCTACAACTACCCCAATGCGCCAGCGGTAACCCTGGTCCCGGCCTCTCCGTCGAAGCCGTATCTCGTCCCCGTCTTCGTCGTGGCTGGCCTCGCCGTCGTGCTCCTCGCCGCCTCGGTTTCCGGTTGGTTGTTTTACTCGAAGACCGGCGAGTCTACCGCCAAACAGACCGATCCGAAACCAACGGCACCCGTGAAGGGCGGTTCGGTCCTCCTGGTTCCTGCGGGTCCTTACCTGGCCGGTGAGAACAAGGTGTCCGTCGATCTCCCTGCGTTTTCCATCGATCGCACCGAGGTCTCGAACCAAGCTTACTCCGAGTTTGCCGCTGCCACCGGCCTCCCCCCTCCGGCCGGCATCTCCAACCTCCCCGTCGTCAACGTCACCTTCACGCAAGCCCAAGCCTTCTGCAAATGGGCCGGCAAGCAAATCCCCACCGAATCCCAGTGGGAGAAAGCCGCGCGCGGCACGGATGGCCGCAACTACCCTTGGGGCAACGAGCTAAAGGCCGATCTCATCATCGCCAAAGAGAATCCGCTCGCCGCTTCCGGCCCCGCGGCCGTTGACTCTCTCGCCGCGGGCAAGAGCCCCTTTGGTGCGCTCCATATGGCGGGCAACGTTTGGGAATGGGTTGACCGTCCGCACTCCCCCAGTCCCTCCGCCGTCGAGAACCTCCAAACCGCCCTCAAACCGCCACCCAACGCCCAGGAACCCTGGCAGTACATCAAAGGCGGCTCTTACGACCGCGGTATCTCTCAGGCGCTCACCTACGAATGGGTCAGCCTGCCGGCGCGGTTTTCCAGCCCCAATATCGGCTTCCGTTGCGCGCTTCCGGCTGCTCAATAGCGCACCGGCGGGCTGCGAAGGCACGGCGCTAGCCCCAATACTCGTCACTTAACAAACATTTTCGTTCATGTCTGTTTTAGAATAGGACGCAGGGAGAATGCCGTGAACCGTTGCCGCGTTGCCCGCCGGAAGCCGAGTTAGGGACTACATCAGTTTGGGTGTGGTGGCCACGACGTTG
>JBKJLJ010000115.1:0-2666 GCA_046597015.1 Bryobacteraceae bacterium | reverse complement strand
GTCCTCGTCAACGGTGTCCCCGTCGTCACCGGCGAAAAGCTAGCCGAAGGCATCTACCCCGGCCAGCCCGTCGTCAGTGTCGTTACAGTCCCTTAGGCTTTACTTCTTTGAAGCCGGCCGGCACCGCGAACAGCCCCGGGTCCACGCCCTGCGTTGCATATCCCGAAGTCTCAATCGTCATCTCCATCATGCTCGCGGCACTAGTAAAGCTGCCTTCCACCGGAGCACCCTTCGCCGCCGCCGAAGCCTCCGTCGCGGCCGGAGCCGGAGCCGCCCCGTCCTTCTTCTTCCGCCCCATTCCTCCAAACCGTCCGCCCAGCGCCCCCGCCAGCGCATCGCCCATGGACGGCTGTCCCGCAGCCGGCGCCGGCTGCGACTGCATCGCTTCCATCTGCTTCACCTGCTCCGGATCCGTCGGAATCATCCGCGTCACGGTCACCACCGGCACCCCGCCCATCTCCGCCATCTTCTTGCCCATCTCGGCCATGCCCTTCGCCATTCCCGGCTGAGCCATCGGCCCCGCCATCGGCCCGGCCATACTGGCGATCCCCATCTTCTCCACCATCTTCTTCTGGAAGGTCGTCACTTCGTCAAAGCCCGCTACCTTCGTCTTCGATATCCAGTTGCTCATCTCCATCCGCATCTGGCCCTTCTGCCCGCCGTTCCCCCCGCCTTCCACGATCATCGTCATGAACCATTCGCTCGTGGCCATCCCGTTCACGGTCGCCGTCTTCCCGGTCGCCTTCCCGTCCACGGTCACGTTCGTATCCTTCGCCCCGCCCTTGGCCAACATCTTCTCCATCTGCGCCTTGGACTGCGCAAACGTCATCACCGAATAGGTCTGGTCCTTCATGTTCACGGTCGTCGTGGTTTCAGTCCCCAGGTCCACCAACTGCATGAAATCCTTCCCCCGGGTCACCATCTGGTTCCCCTTCACGGCAATCGTGGTCACGTTCGGCTCCGTCGCCCCCCGGCCCACCATCTGCATCATCTTCATCATTGACCCACCGGTCATCCGCGACGTCTGGTCATACCGGAAGTCGCCCCAACACAGCCCAACCGCTGTTACCGTCAATACGAGAGTACGAAAGTACATACTGCCTCCTGAAACTCATATAATAGCGGACGCCCCACATGAAGCCTCTAGTCATCAAATCGACCGCCAAGGCCATCATCGGATGGTTGCTCTTTTCCACCATCCTTCTAGTCGGCATCGCCTACTACCTCTACACGCGGAATTGGCAGCCGGAATCCCTTCTCAGCCTTTTTGCCATCCCTGTCGTCATCGATATCTGGGCCGCACTCCAACTCCTCAAACTCCAGGGCCGCCGCCTCACCCTCGAAGATGACATGCTCCGCTTCGAAGAAGGCATGGTCTCCAAATCCCAGCGCAACCTCATGCTGACCAAAATCGAAGATGTCCGCGTCGACCAGTCCTTCGGCCAGCGACTCCTCGGAGTCGGCAACCTCTCCGTCCAAGCCACCGGCGACGCCTCGCCCCTCCATATGGAGAACATCGATAACGCTCGCGCGGTCGCCGACCAAATCCTAACCGCGGCCAAAGCCGCCAGAAGAACCTAACTCATGTCCCCACAACCTCTCGCTAATAAAGTAGCTGTCATCACCGGCGGCAGCCGCGGCCTCGGTCGCGCCATGGCCATCTCCCTCGCCGCGAAAGGCGTCCAAATCGCCCTCGTCGCCCGCGACGTTGCCGCCATGGAAGAAACCGCCCGCCTCGTCGCCGAAGCCGGTTCCACCGCCCATTGCTTCGCCGCCGATGTCACCGACGAATCCCAGGTCGCCGCCATGGCCGAAGCCATCCTCCTCGCCTTCGGCACCGTCGACATCCTCGTCAACAACGCCGGCATCAACATCCGGAAGAACGTCCACGAGTTCACCCTCGCCGAATGGAACGCCGTCATCGGCACCAACCTGTCCAGCGCCTTCCTCCTCTGCCGCGCCTTCGTCCCCCACATGAAAGGCAAGGGCTACGGCCGCATCATCAACATGACCTCCATCATGGGCCACGTCTCCCTCGGCGGTCGCACGGCCTACTCTTCCTCGAAAGCCGCCCTCCTCGGCTTCACCAAGTCTCTCGCCCTCGAACTCGCCTCGGAAGCCATCACCGTCAACGGCATCAGCCCCGGCCCCTTCGCCACCGAAATGAACGTCCCCCTCATGAACAACCCCGAAACCAACGCCATGTTCCTGTCCAAGATTCCCCTCGGTCGCTGGGGCAAAGTCGAAGAGATCGGCGAACTGTGCGCCTACCTCTGCTCTCCCGACGCCGGCTTCATCACGGGTACCGATATCCTCATCGACGGGGGCTGGTGTGCGCAGTAGCGTTCTCTTTTTCAGCCTCTTTCTCCTCCTCTCCGGCTGTCAAAAAAGTGGCAAAAAGGTCATCGCGGTGGTCCCCAAAGCCACCTCCCATCTCTTCTGGCTCTCCGTCCAATCCGGGGCCATGGCCGCCGGCGAAGAGTATGGCGTCCAGGTCGAATGGAACGGCGCGGCCTCCGAAACCGATTACACCCGCCAGGTCCAAATCCTCGATAGCTTCATCTCGCGCCGCGTCGATGGCATCGCCGTCGCCGCCACCGAACGCAAAATCCTCCTCAGCTCTCTCGACCGCGCCGCCGCCGCCGGCATCCCCGTCACCGTCTTTG
>JBKJLJ010000005.1:0-3682 GCA_046597015.1 Bryobacteraceae bacterium | reverse complement strand
CCTCGACCTGTCCACATGTTCAGTCCCGTCACCCCCTCACCATAGTCTCTAACTCACTCCAAACCCCTCGAAGTTGCCCCGCTTGCGTCCGCAGTTCCTGCGACGATGCCGCGGTCTGCTCCGTACTCGCCGCCGCCTGTTGCGTCACCTGGCTCAACTGCGTCACCGCCTGCCCGAGTTGCTCCAACCCCCGCGTCTGCTCCCGGCTGCCCTGCGCCACCTCTCCCACCAACTGCCGCAACCGCTCGGAGTGCGTTGACAAAAGCTCCAACTGTTGGGTCGCCTTCCCCGCGCTTCCATGTCCGAGGCCCGCCATTTCCACCGTCTTTGAGATCAGTGTCGCCGTCTCGCCAGATGCCGCCGCGCTCCGTTGCGCCAGTCCACGAACCTCGTCCGCCACCACCGCAAAACCCAAACCCGCTTCTCCCGCCCGCGCCGCCTCCACTGCGGCGTTCAGCGCCAAAATGTTCGTTTGGAAGGCAATCTGATCGATCACCAGGATGATCTTCGCCACACTCTGGCTCTGGGTGTTCATCTGTCCCATCGCTTCCACCAGCTCCGCCAAGCTCGATTGGGTTAATCCAAACTGCCGCTGCGACTCTCCAATCACCGTATTCGCCAGTTGCGCGTGGCTAGCGTTCCGCCGTGCCATCGCAATGATCTCCTCGCTCGATGCCGACGCCTGCTCCAGCGAGGCCGCCTGCTCGGTAGCTCCCTGCGCCAACGCCTGGCTTGCCGACGCAATCTGTTCTGCTGCCGAGGATACCCGACTCGATGACTGCTCCAACTTGTCCATCGCTCGCCGCAAGTCTTGATTGATCGCTCGCCCCATGGCTCTGGCCACCAGGATCCCCAGCCCGAACGATAAGAAACACGCGATCCCCACCATCCAATAGGCCCCGTTCGCCGCCCCCGCTGCCGCCGCAGCGTTCAAGTCGGCCTGGCGGTGGTTGAAGGCCGCCAACGCCTTCAGATCCTTTCGCAACGTTTGATACAAAGGGTCCAACCGCCCCAAATATTCGGCCCTTGCCTCCTCGGACTTCCCGCTCCGGGACAAACTCTCCACCCGCGGCCACTCCGCCAGGTAACGCCCTGCCGATGCCCGCATCCTCTCAAACAGTTGCCGGTCTTCTTCATGGAAGATCGCCTTCTCATAGTTCCCGAAAGAAACCGGAAGTTGCTGCGAGACCGTGGCATTTGCCGTCTCCACTTTCTGTTTTGCAGCAACTCCATCCGCCGCCAGGTGCTTCCAATAATTGCCCCGCAGTTCGAGCACGACGGCCTCCACCTCGCCCAAGTAGCGCAACCCCGGCACCGTATCCGCCAACAAGGCGTCCAGCCTTCGGTGCATCGAAGACACGTTCACGATCGACACCACCCCAACCAATAGACCGAGTGCAGACAGCACCCCACTCAGCAGAAAGATCCGTTTCTGGATCGGGAACCGGGAAGCGTTTAGAAAATTCACAAAAAACTCCTGATGTCGGGATAATTCGTCCCGATAGCCAACTTATCGGCGTAGAACGATCCAGCAATTTATTTTTTTCCTCTTCGTTCGCTAAATTATTCGCTCGGCCGGCCAATGAGTGCTTTATGGCTCGTACTCTATTGCTGCTGCTTTCTGCCGCCTTCCCCTTGGTGGCTCAAGTCGACCCGAACGGGCACGTCTGGCTCCAATACTTCGGCGACCACCCCGTCGGCAGCTCCCGCTGGTCCCTCCATCTCGAAGGACAGTTCCGCCGCCACCATGCCCTCCTCAACTGGCAGAATCTCCTCCTTCGGCCCGCGGTGAACTTCCGCCTCAATCAAAAACTCGAACTCAGCGCCGGCTATGGCTTCGTCGAATTCTATCGGTATGGCCAGTACCCCGCCCCGCGCAAAGGCACTGAGCACCGCCTCTATCAGGATCTCAAGCTCCGCCTCCCGGCCGGCAGAACCTCGCTCACCCAACGGTTTCGCTTCGAAGAGCGTTGGCTCCCGGCCAACAATTACGAAAATCGCTTCCGGTATCAAATCCGCGAAGTCATTCCGTTTCGCAAGGTCTACTCACTCATCTTGACGAACGAGGTGTTCCTCCCCGTCGCTCCCACCCGCTTCCCCGGTCGCGTCGACCAAAACCGCGTCCAGTTCCTGGTTGGGAAAAAACTCCATCCCCGCCTCCGCCTCGAAACCGGCTACATGCTCCAAACCATCTGGCAACGCAACGGCCGCATCCGCGAAGACAACCATACCCTCGTCCTCGCCTTCTGGAGCGACGCTCCGATCTTCCCGGAGCGCCGCTAAACCAGCTCTAGAACTCCACGCGCAAGTTAAACTGCAACACCCGCGGCAATCCACGCTGCCCCGTCACCCGCCCAAAGTTCCCGTTCGTCGGGTCCGTGTTCGGCGATCCATAGTTCGTACGGTTCGTCGCATTCAGCAGGTCAACCGAAAACCGCGCCTGAATCCCCCGCTCCATCTTGATCGGGAACAATCGCTCGATCTTCACATCCCAATTCCGGATCCCGTCCGCCCGCAGCGAGTCCAACCGAACCGGGAATACGCGGACATGATACGACCCCGGCTGGCTCGCCGTTCGTCCATCAAAACCCACAAATCCCGTCGGCAGCGGCCCAGTTCCCCGGAAAGCCAAGTTGCTGTCAAACCATTGCCGAACGTCCTTACTCCGCAGCGCATCCGAGTTAAACAGTGCCTCCAGATTGTTGGTGTCCCCTTCGAAGAACCGGTTGCCCCAGTCTGTCGCCGGGCCGCTCTGCCGTTGATAGATCCAGCTCACATTCCAGTTGCCCACCAAATGGCTCGCAACACCATTCTTCATGTAGGAGCGGCCCTTACCAAACGGCATCTCCCAAATCGCCGTCCAGGCGATCCGGTGCGGCAACACATTGTTGTTGATTCGTTCCGAAGGCTTGGTATCGAACTCGTTCAGGAAGAAGTCAGCCGTGGTCGAAGTAGCCCACGTATACATGAAGCTCGAAGTGATGCCCTTCACGTAACGCCGTTCGAGCAATACCTGCATGTCATGGTATTTGTTGTTGCCCTGGATCGACCGCCAATCCGTACCCGGCCGAATTCCCGTCAAACCCGTCATCTGCCCATACGGCCGTAACAACTGGTTCAGCGGCATCACCGTCCGCGTAAAGAATCCCTGCCCGGACATGTAGTTGAACAGCGCCGGAGACGTCGCCCGCAGCGAAGTCAAGTTATTGATGTTGTAAGGATTCGGCGTATTCCCGTTCAGGAAGTTGTCATTGTTCTGGTCGCGCAAATTCCCCGTGGTCCAGAAATTCTGGGGCAGAAAGTCCACCCGCTGGCTGATCGGCAACAATGCAAACGCGCCATTGTAGGAAACATCCAGCAGCGTGTTCTTCATCACCTCACGCTGCATCCCAATCCGCCACCGATTTTGCAGCGACGGCCGGAAATCATACGGCAACGAAGAGAAACCCCGACCCACGCGCGGAATTCCTCCCAGCGCATTCTGCAACGGCTCATCGTACCGGGTCCCGTCCGCCCGCACCGGGAACGGATTGTTCATCGGAGTCGAGCCCCGCGCCAAACCCGCCACCGCGTTCGTTCCGCAGCAGAACGTCAGGCCATTGTCATTGGTCACCGGGGTACTCGTCGCCTGGTTGTATCCAAACGTGTCCGGCCGGGTATTGCTCGAGTTCAGCGTGTCCAT
>JBKJLJ010001081.1:0-3503 GCA_046597015.1 Bryobacteraceae bacterium | reverse complement strand
CTGCGGGTGCAGTTGGAGCGGCAGCACGAGACGCCGTTCCCGCCGGGCGATTATTTCAAGTTTTATGGGCTTAGGCTGGAACATTTGCAGCATGCCAAGCCGAACGTGATTGTGATGCACCCGGGGCCGATTAATCGGGGACGGGAGATTTCGTCAGAAGTGGCCGATTCGAATCGGTCGGTGATTTTGAATCAGGTTGAAAATGGGATCGCCGTACGGATGGCGGTTCTCGAACGGGTGATGGGAGCGTCGCAACAATAATGAATACCTGGTTGATTAAGAATGGCCGGGTGTTGGACCCGGCGAACGGGCTCGACGCGGTGGCCGATGTTCTGTTGATGGACGGGAAGATTGCGGCGGTGGGCCCGAACTTGACGGCATCGAACGCGCAGGTGTTTGATGCGACGGGGATGGTGGTCGCTCCCGGTTTTGTGGATATGCACGTGCATTTTCGCGAGCCCGGATTTGAGCATTCCGAATCGATTGAATCGGGTGGCAAGGCCGCGGCGGCGGGGGGCTTTACGAGCGTCGCTTGTATGCCGAACACGATGCCGGTGAACGACTCGGCGACGGTGACGACGTATATTGTCGAACGGGCACGGCGACTTTCGCCGGTGAATGTTTACCCGATCGGCGCGATTACGAAGGGCAGCGCCGGGGAAGAGTTAGCGGCCATCGGATCGATGAAACAAGCGGGCATCGTTGCCATATCAGACGACGGCCGGCCGGTGATGAATGCCCGGGTGATGCGCCGGGCGATGGAGACGGCGAAGAGTTTTGGGCTGCCGTTGATCAACCATTGCGAGGATCTGCACCTTTCGGCCGGCGGCGACATGCACGAAGGATTCGAGTCGGTGAGACTGGGGCTGCGCGGCATTCCCGGGTGCAGTGAAGATGTAATGGTGGCGCGGGATATTTTGCTGGCCGAGGTGACGGGGGCGCAGTATCACGTCGCCCATATTTCGGCGCGGCATTCGGTGGCCATGGTGAATTTCGCCAAGCAACGCGGCTTGCGGGTGACGTCAGAAGTGACGCCGCACCATTTTGCGTTGGCCGATGTCGACATGCCTCCGTACGATTCGAACTATCGAATGAAGCCGCCGCTGCGCGGCTGCATTGACGTCGAAGGGGTGACCGAAGGGCTAATCAACGGAGCGATTGACGCGATCGCGACCGACCACGCGCCGCATCCGGGTAGCGAGAAGATGCAGGAGTTTGAGCGATGCCCGTTCGGAATCACCGGCTTGGAGCACGCGGTTTCGTTGTCGCTTGAAAAGCTGGTTCATCCGGGGCTGATTTCGCTGGGCCGTATGGTGGAGTTGTTGACGATCAACCCGGCACGGATCCTGAACATTCCGAAGGGGACGCTAACGCCCGGCGCCGATGGGGACGTGACGATTTTCGATCTGGACCGAAAATGGACGTTCGACGTGAATAAGTCGCTGTCAAAGAGCCGCAATACGCCGTTTCATGGCCATGAGTTCTGCGGTGGCCAGGTCGCGACGATGGTGAACGGCCGGTTCGTTTGGCGCCTAGACGGGTTGAGCCTAGATTAGCCACTTCTCCCCGGTGGGGACCGGGGGGAGCGAGAGGGCGGCAAAGACCTCGGGGAGGGTGGTTGCGACGCGGAGAAGTTTCAAGTGATTATCCCGCAAGAAACCTTCGACGACGGCATGGTCGAGAAAGCGAAGAAGATGATCAAAGTAGCCATCGTAATTAAATAAGACGATCGGTTTTTCGTGGCTGCCAATCTGAGCCCAGGTGAGCATTTCACAGAGTTCATCGAGTGTCCCAAAGCCGCCGGGCAGGGCGACAAACCCATCGGAAAGCGCGGCCATCAGCGCTTTGCGCTCGTGCATGGAGCCGATAATTCGCAGATCTTTCAACCCGCGATGAGCCGCTTCCTTTTCGACCAAAAGCTCCGGTACGATACCGGTGACGTCCCCGCCGTGGAGAAGCACGGCATCGGCTAACTCTCCCATGAGGCCGAGATGGCTACCGCCGTAGACGAGGCGGAGGCCGCGCACGGCGATCTGCTCGCCGACCGCACGGGTCATGGCGCGATGGCGTGGGTCCAGCCCACCGTTCGATCCGCAATAAACACAGAGACTCTGGATCAAGCTATGAGTATAAGACAAGCTCGACGGCAGTAGAAAATTCAGCGGTTCGAGGGTTAAGCCGCTACACTTACTGCAATGTCGATTGAAGAAGTACGGCTGGCTTATGAGCAACGAAGACGGACGGTGCAAGCCAGCGTGGTCGAGATGGAGGGGGAGCAGTCGGGGCTGTTGATGGGCCTCATCGGTGCGGCGGGGCTGTTCTTTTGGCTCGGCTATATGGCGCTGAGTCAGCACGCTTTTCCGGTTTGGGTGGCGTTGGTCGTGGTGCCGGGGGCGTGGTGGTTAGCGCAGAAGTTCGCGCGGGTGCAGACTGCTCGCAAAGCGGTGAATCGATTATTGATGTTCTACAAAAACGGCTTAGAGCGGTTGGACGGCGAATGGGCGGGGACGGGAGAGACCGGCGAGGAGTATGTCGCGAAGGGCCACTTGTATGCCAGGGATCTGAACGTGTTTGGCGAAGGTTCGTTATACGAAAGGATTTGCCGGGCGCGAACCGAGGCCGGCAAACAGCGATTGGCGGATTACCTGGCCGATCAGACCCAATCGGTAGCAGAGTGCCGGGAGCGTCAGGAGGCGGTGCAGGAGTTACGGGACAACGTGGCGGTGCGGGAGGCGATGGCGACGTTAGGTTGGGAGGCGACGCAACCGCAGGCGGGAACGTTTTCGACATGGCTGAATTGTCCACCGACGCCGTTTGCGCCGTGGATGCGGTGGGCGGCGGTGGGCGGCAATGTGATGGTGGTGACGGGCGGGGCGCTACTGGCGACCGGCGTCGTGGATTGGCAGAATTACGGGCAGGTGTTGTTGGGGGGATTAGCGCTGCAGACGGCGTTCGGGTCGACGCTGCGGGAGGCCGTGAACGGCATTATTGAAAACAGCCGGATGGTGTCGATTGAGATCGGGATGATTCGCGAAGGGCTGGCTCTTTTGGAGAAGCAGGAGTTCACTTCGGCCAAGCTACGGGGGTTGGCGGAGCGGGTGAAGCGGGAGGGGGCCAGCGGGGAGATCCGGCGGGTGCAACGGTATTGGCGGTTGTTGGAAGAACGGAATAAAGAGTGGTTTTACACGCCTTCGCTGCTATTTATGATTGGGACGCAGTGTGCGATGGCGGTGGAGGCTTGGCGCGTCGAGCACCGGACGCGGTTCGTGACTTGGCTGGACGCGTGGGCGGAGTTTGAGGCGTTGAACTCGCTCGCTTGCTACGCGTACGAGTCCCCGGAGGATTGCTTTCCGGAGTTGTTGGAGAGCGGGGCCGAGTTTGTGGCCGAAGGATTGGGGCATCCGTTGTTGGACGCGGCGGCGTGCGTGCGGAACGATGTGCGGTTGGACGGCGCGGGGACCCGGGTGCTGGTGATTAGCGGGTCGAACATGGCGGGGAAGAGT
>JBKJLJ010000981.1:0-3556 GCA_046597015.1 Bryobacteraceae bacterium | reverse complement strand
TCTCCAGGACGGCCGAAAGTTTTGCCATACGTTTTTCCCTTGGTACAACGGGGAGCATCGGCACTCTGGGATCGGCATGATGACGCCAGAGATGGTTCATTATGGAAGGGCTGAGAAGGTTCGCGACCTGCGGCAATCGGTGCTCGACCAAGTCTACATCCATCATCCGGAACCCTTCGTCCATAGCGTCCCCAAAGCCCTCAAACTGCCAACCCAAGTCCGGAAAAAAATCGAAATCGTCGGACGAAGAAACTCGCTAAATTTGCCTATCTTGTGACTCAAGGTGGTGACACGCTCCGCTGCCTCTCGACCGCTCACCGCAAAGCTGCCTTCAGGATCCTTTCATGAAACCCCGCGACAATGATTCTGGCTGCGTTGGCGGCTGTCTCTTGATGGCCTGAGTTGGAGTCCCAGATGCAGCCTTCTCCAGACTTTGCCAGGTAACACCTTGTCCCGAAGCTTCACCATCGCGGAGCCCCGGCCCGATTTACTGGACCGTCACCACAATTGTCCCTTCGGACGCCGAGAACGCCGCTCCTCCGGTGAACCGGACGCGGATGGTGCGCTGGCCAAGCGGCCGAATCACGTTAGTCAGCGTTCCGGTAACGGACACTGGTTCGAGAGTGATCGTGTTTGATGTCCCATCCTCGATGAATGGTAAGAGCACCGTGGGGACCATCTGAGTGGCCAGCAACTCGGTACCGTCAAAAAATTGGATGGTGCCTCCGACCGGGGTATTGGACGGTAGGGGCTGCCCGCCGGTGTTGGCGCGCAAGGTGTAGTTGATCGAAAAAGGGTTCGTCGGTGGAGTGGCTCGTAAGGCAACGCTTGGTGTGAGCGTTGTGGAAATTGGGTTCATCGTGAGGCGCAGTCCCGTTGTTGCCGACGCCAGATCGCCGCTGGCCGGGTACACAAAATCTAGACTGCCTACCTGGAACGGCAGTCTCACAGCGGCTTGGCCGGACGCGAGTCCTAAGCCAGTGGGATCCGGTTGCAGCGTGATGGTCGCAATGGCGCGGGTGCCGGAAGTGACGTTTACAGTGCGACCCACAATTCCGACGTTGTTCGGCCAAACGAGTCTGACCGACAAGGTTTGAGTCTCGCCTAGAGTGTAGGTAGGCCTTACGTCAAACGTCAACAGAGGGATCGCCGGGCCTACCGCGAGGCAAGCGGGCGAAGAGGTCACGGCGGGATAGCGGCTGTCACCTTCGTAACGGGCAGTGAAGCAGACGTTATTGCGGCAGTCGAATAGGGTCGGCGTGTAGTTGAAGAGCGCACCTCGCGGACCGCCCGTGTCCAGAGCGAGGTTGTTGGAAAGGGGAACAGTCGAGAAGGCAGTTCCGTTTTTGAGAAGAGTGACCGAGCCGCGCGGTGCATTGACAGGGTCGAGCGTACCGGCATCGAAGCGGACCTCGACCAGCACCTGTCCGGTTTGCTGGAGAACCAGTCGAGCGGGCGGAATCGCGACGGTCGGGACACCGCTCCCGATCGCGAGGATCGTGCTCGCGCTCGCCGCGTCGAGGAAGCGGTTACCGCTGTATCGGCCTGTTACGGAAATGCTGCCAGGCACCGCCTCGCAACAGACCGCGAGCTTAGCCCCACTCGCTGCCGAGATTTGAGACAACGAGATGACGGAAGCAGAACGCGAGCCGACGGTCAGCGTGAAGGTGCCGCCCATAGCGACTGGCGTTCCATCGGCTGTTAGCCCCAACTGCGCGCTCATAGGCTGGTTCACCAGGGCGGGCAGCGAGGGGGCCATAGTCAGCGTTGTGGCGAGACGTACCGTGAACCCGTTCTGCACTACAATCGCGCGGATGGCTGCCTCCCGGCTATTATTTGTAACGGTGAGCACGAAATCGAACCCAGCATCGTCGCGGCGCACATTGAAAATTGGTGTTGCAGTTATGGTGCCGGTGACAGTCAGGGTGCGGACCAAAAGCCGGTCACTGACGACGGTGGTCTCCCCGCTGACGGAATTGATGCGGGCGAGTTGAAGCGTTAGCGGAAGCCCCGAAGCTATGGTGGACGCCAGAGTGATACGCATGACTACGGTCTCAAGCGGCCGGTAGCGAGCCTGGCTCAGCGCGATTTGTATCAGGCTAGTCAAAACGCCGCAGTTGGGGCTGGCACCGTCGGCGTTTTGGCCGCCAATCGCAAGAATGCTGCCGTCCTCGAGAGCGGCCCCGGTCATCAATGTGCGGGGGGCAGTCAGCGCACCCGCAGGCAACACACGATTGTCCGACGGATCAAAAACCTCGCTGCTGGAGAGGAATTCGCCCTTAGCAGAGCCTCCGGCCAAAAGGACTATTCCGCTGTTTTCGGCACGAACCGCTATGTGGTCGCGACGGCCTTGCTGCAATTGCGCTTCGGTGGTTTCAAAGATGTCCCGGCCAGGGATAAAGACTTCCAGGCTCGTGCGCTCCTCGGTGCCGGAGGCGCCACCGGCAATCAGAACACGGGAGTTGAGCAGCAGAGTCGCAGTGTGGTAGGAGCGTGCCTCTTGAAGCGAGGCCGCGACAATAAGGGTGGCGGTGGAAGGGTCAAACAGTTCTGCGGAGGCAACGCTCTTGCCATCCACCAAGCCGCCGGCGATCAGGACCCGGCCGTCCGGCAGAAGAGTGGCCGTGTGATGCTGGCGGGGGGGTGACAGTAGTCCGGGCACGAGCTCCAGTTGATTGGTTTCCGGATCGAAAATTTCTAATTCCGAAAGGCCTCCGCCCGCAATTAGAATGCGGCCATCGGCCAGCGGGGTAGCCGTCAGGCCAGGACCCCGGCGGGCAGGCAGAGTGCTCGGGATCGCGGTCCATGCCAGGAGCGTCGGGTCGTATACTTCCGATGCGCTCGCCTCTTCGGTCGCTTCCCCTCCTGCGACCAAAACGCGGCCATCGGGCAACAACACGCACGCATGACCTGCGCGGGCGAATTGGAGCGAGGGAGCTTCTTCGAATCGCTCCGCAGGCGGTCTAGCGCGGAAAAGCTCGGCCGAAGCGAGAATACCATTGCTGCTATCCGTACCGCCCGTTACCAGGACGCGACCGTCGGCAAGACGTAACGCGCACGCCTTGGCGCGTGCCTTGTTGAGAGCAGCGGTGGGACGCCAATTAGCGACAGAACCAAAGGATTCCTGCGCACGCAATTGGAAGGTAGCGGCCCCACAAGCGAAAAGAAGTACCAGGCAATGGGGTTTCCGCATGGAGCAAATTATTACCCTGAAAGCCGTTCCGCGCAAAGGGGAGTCTTAGGCGGCGGCGGAATATAGTCATCGCGCAGCGGGAGCGGACCCTCGAAGGGCTCATCGAGAAACCGCCAAAGGTCTCGGTAGACGAACAATTGATGGCGCAGGAGCGCCACAAGTCGAAGCCTGGCTCCGTTTACTTCTTCGGCGTCCACTCTCGGCTCAACTTCTGGGCGTCGGCGATTTGTTGCGGTGTCATACTGATTGCCATCTTATCTCTCGCTATTTTTCCAAATTCGTTTCCCTGTCCAGCTGCCAAGTTGCACCACATATAGGCTGCGATGGCGTTCTTGGGCACGCCATCGCCGTTGTGGTACCTCA
>JBKJLJ010000587.1:0-9601 GCA_046597015.1 Bryobacteraceae bacterium | reverse complement strand
CGGGAATTGCGTTGTCAAACTCGCGAGCGCTTCGCCGACCGTGGCGGCCGCGATCTCGACAGAGTTGTTTTTTTCGGCGTATTGCCGCAAGGGGGTAGGGATAAGGATCTTGGCCATTACTCTTCCTAATATTCTAAAGGCTCTTGGGCGGCATGCGTCCGGTCCTCATTCGGGAGCCAACTGTTCGCATGATGAAAGGTCCCATTTTGGATGCTCAGAACGACGAAACTGTACCAGGGGCAAGAGTTCTCCAGGTCAGTTTTCGAAAAATAAGCGTCGCAGTCCGGATGAGAATGAAAAATCCCGATCACGTCCATGCCGAGCTTGCGAGCCTCCCGATCGGCCATCAGCAGGTCCTCGGGCCGGACTTCGTAGTGCTCGTTCTGCGGACCGGTGTAGGCGTTCTCCAGGTTCATCGCGACTTCGACAATTTTGTTGTCGTCGTCGATCGAGCCGAGCATGACGCCGCAGCATTCGTTCGGATAGGTCGATTGGGCGTGGGCGACCATGGTGGCCCAGGGTTCAGGTTGTACGCGGATCATGAGTATTGGGGGTCGTTCCAGAATGGTTCGGAGAGATATTTTTCGGCGCCGTCGCAAAGGATGGTGACGATGACGCCGGTCTTAATTCGTTCCGCGATCTGCAGGGCGGCGTGCACGTTTGCTCCCGCCGAGATCCCGATCAGGATACCCTCTTCGCGGGCCAGGCGCCGGGCCATGCGATAAGCGTCCTCGGTTTCGAGCCAGAGGTTCTCATCGGCCAGGGCCTGGTCGTAGATGCCCGGGACGATCGCCGTTGGCATATGCTTCAGCCCTTCCAGACCATGAAAGCCGCTGGAAGGCTGGCAGGAGATACAGGTGATGTCGGGATTCACTTCTTTCAGCCGCCGGGTGGTCCCGACGAAGGTTCCGCTCGTCCCCATCGCGGCCACAAAGTGCGTGATCCGGTTGCCCGTCTGCGCCAGAATCTCCGGCGCGGTCGTCAGGTAGTGGGCCTTCCAGTTCGCCGGGTTATTGTACTGGTCGGGATAAAAGTAGCGGTCCGGGTCGGCGGCATAGATCTTTCTGCACTCGCGGATGGCGCCGTCGGAGCCGGTATCGGGATCGGTCAGAACGAGTTCGGCGCCGTAGGCTTTCAAAATCGATTTGCGCTCCGGCGATGCGTTCATCGGCAGGCAGAGCTTGACCTGATAGCCCCGAGCCGCGGCGACCATCGCATAAGCGATGCCGGTGTTGCCAGAGGTCGAATCGAGAATGATCTTGTCTGGGGTCAGGAGCCCCCGACGCTCGCCGTCGAGAATCATGCTGAGGGCCGGACGATCTTTGACGCTCCCGCCGGGGTTCGCGAATTCGGCTTTACCGTAGAGTTCAATGCCGGGAAGATGAGCGGTGAGGCGGTCGAGCCGGAAGAGCGGCGTGTTGCCGATGGCTTCGATCAGGTGCATCTGTCCAGAATACCGCGCTAGGCTGATGACGATGACTCTGCGTTCCGTTCTGCTCCTCTCCGCCGCTGTTGCCCTGGCCGCGACCACGGCTCCCCTGGTCTCCACGGCAATCCTCGGCCAGCAGCCAGACAAAAGCTTCCTCCTCGCCAATCATCAATTGGTGAAGCCCTGGGGCACGCAGACGTTCTTCAAGGGCAGGCCGGTCGACCTCGCCTTCGATCCGGCGAAACGCTGGCTCGCGGTGCTCAGCAGCCGGGAAGTGCTCGTGCTCGACGCCGCCAGCGGCAGCGTCGTCGACCGCGGCCCGTCCAAGACGACCTCCTACGCCGGCATCGCCTTTACTCCGAATGGCAAAGAACTCTGGGCGTCGGAGACGACGCGGTCCGGGCCGGACAGCCTCCTAATCCTGACCATGGCCGCGAACGGAAAAATCAGCGCGACCGGCCGCATCGAATTGAAGGGCCATCCCATCCCGACTGGAATCGCCTTCTCCGCCGACGGCTCGAAAGCCTACGTCGCCATGCACCGCGATAACGTCCTCGTCGAGTTCGACGTCGCCGGCCGCAAGGAAACCCGGCGCTGGAACACCGGCTTGGCGCCCTTCGCCGTCGTCGTGCGAGGAGAAATGGCCTACATCACCAACCGCGCCGGATCGAGCATCGCGCCCGGCACGGCCACTGCCCCCAGCGGCGGCGTCGAGGTACCCGTCGACGCCAACGGCTCCGTGCTTCCCGGCAGCCTCACGACCCTGAACCTGGCCACCGGCGAGAAACAGGACGTCGCCGTCGATCGGGCCCCCTCCGGCCTCGCACTGCGGCCGGACGGAGCCGAGTTGGCCGTGGCCAACGGCCACTCGGACACCGTCACCCTGATCGACGGGAAAACGAAGAAAACGAAAACAGTCAAAACAGCCGGACAGCCGATCGCAGTGCTCTATAGCAATGATGGAGCCCGGCTCTACGTCGCCTGCGCCGGCGAGAACGCGGTGGCCGTCATCGAAGATGGCAAAATGATCGGAGCGGTCCCGACCGGTTGGTTCCCCTCCGCGCTCGCACTCGACGGCAAAGGCGATCTGCGTGTCGTCAACATCAAGGGCACCGGCAATACGGAGCAGTCGCCGGGCGTCTTCAATACGCGGTCTTACGAAGGCAGCCTGCTGCAGATTCCGGCCCCGAGCCGGGCGCAACTCGCGGCCGGCATGCGCGAAGTCAAGCTGGCCGGGGCACCGAAATTCACCCCTCAAGGCGGCGTGAAGGAGCTCGCCAAGCTCGGCATTGAACACGTGTTTCTGCTCATCAAAGAGAACCGAACCTACGACCAGGTCTTCGGCGACGTCGCCAAAGGCAACGGCAAAAAGGAGTTCGCGATCTACGGCGGCGACGTCACCCCGAACCATCACGCTCTGGCGGAACAGTTCGTCCTGATCGATAACTTCTACGCCAGCGGCGCGATCAGTTTTGAAGGCCACCAGTGGCTGATGATGGGCTTTGTCAGCGATCACGTCGAACGCGCGCTGGGCGCCGCGCCGCGCGGTTATGCCTGGAACATGGCCGATGGTCTGGCCGTCTCGCCGCAAGGGTTCTTTTGGCAAAACGCCCGGCGGCCGCTGAACGTACGATTGCTCGGGCCTTTGTCCCTGCCAGCCGAATTCGACGCAAAGACGGGCTTGGTGAAGGACGTCGACGACCCGGAAACCCTCCTGCCCTGGACTGGGTATTGGGATCACTATAAGAAAGGAACCTGGCGAAACGTGATCGCTTCCAAGTGCGGCGTTCCTGCCCTGAAGGCGATCTTTGACGAAAAGTTCCCGTGCAGCGAAATGCGCATTCCTGACCAAATCCGCGCCGAGGCTTTCTTGGAACGGCTCGGCAAATGGGAAAAGGACGGCACAACGCCGAACCTGACGATCGTGACGATGACCAGCGACCACACCGTCGGGAAAACCCCGGGGTCGCCGACGCCGCGGGCCATGGTGGCCGATAACGATCTGGCGCTCGGCCGGATGGTCGAAGGGATTAGCAAAAGCAAGGTCTGGGCGAAGTCACTCGTCTTGGTGGTAGAGGATGACGCGCAGGACGGAGTCGATCATGTCGCCGGCAATCGGACCGTGGCGTTGGCGATTGGGCCGCACGTGAAGCGCCTAGGACTCGATTCCAATTTCTACACCCAGACGAGCATGATCCGGACAATCCAGGATATTTTTGGCATTGAACCGCGGACGAGGTTCCTGGCCGCCTCGCGGGCCATGAACAGTTTGTTCGTCAAGGACGCCAACCTGACGCCGTTCACGCACATCCCCGCCAAGCTGAAACTGGACGAACTGAACCCGCCGCTGAAGGCGCTGCGGGGCCGGGAGCGTTGGGCGGCGGAGGAGTCGGCCAAGATGAATTGGGACGACGTCGATGACATTCCGAGCGATAAGCTGAATCGAATTCTCTGGGGCGACGCGAAAGGATTCTCGACGCCTTATCCCGGCGTCACATCGCTGAAGTAAGTTCGCGATATAATATTGCGCATGACTCGCTTCGAACGCTTTGCGATAGGGACTATTCTGAGCCTGGCCGTCTTGGCCGCCCAGGAAACTACAGGCAGCATTACCGGGGTGGTGAAAGACCCCACTGGAGCAGTAATTGTAGGGGCCGCTATTTCGGCCAGCAACTTGGCGACCGGCGGCGAGTTCCGCACGGTCTCCGATGAATCGGGCAACTATCAGTTCCCCCTCCTGCGGTCCGGCACTTACCGGCTCGTCGTCGAAAGCAAGGGCTTCCAACGGGTGCAGCAGGCCAACGTGATTGTAAACACGAGCGAACGCGCTCGCATCGACTTCACGATGAGCGTGGGCCAGTTAACGGACACCATCAATGTGACCGCCGAAACGCCATTGCTGCAAAGCGAAAAAGTGACGATCGGCCAGGTCGTCGAGCAGCGGACGATTCAATCGATCCCGCTCGCGACGCGCAACTTCACCCAGATCCTGGGAACCTCCGCCGGCGTCGTCGGCGATGTCTACAACGCCGACAACCCCGGCACCGGCAGCGCCAGCGTCAGCGTGAACGGAGCCCGTCGCGGGAGCAACAACCTCCTCGTCGACGGCGTCCCGACCACCAACCCGCTGAACAACGCGCCCGACGGCGACGGCACCCCGTCGATCGAATTCTTAAGCGAATTCAAGGTGATGACGAGCCTGTTCAGCGCCGAGTACGGCCGCAACCTGGGCTCCGCGATCAACGTGACCACCCGCAGCGGAACCAACCAGATCCATGGTGGGGCGTATGAGTTCCTGCGGAATACATCGTTGAACGCCCGCCCCTTCTTCAACCCCGTGCGCGGCCAGAACAACCAGAACCAGTACGGTGCCAACTTTGGCGGGCCGGTGCTGATTCCGAAAGTCTACAACGGCAAGGACCGGACGTTCTTCTTCGTCGGCTTTGAAAGTTCCCGGCAACGGAACGCCAATTCATCGAATGCTGCGATTCAGCGCGTGGTGCCCACCGTGCTCATGCGAAATGGTGACTTCTCGCAACGCCGTGTGATCAATGATCCGGTGACCGGCCAACCCTTTCCCGGCGCCATTATCCCCGCTTCGCGCATCAACCCGATCTCGAAGGCGATTCAGGACAAGTTCATCCCCGTGCCGAACTTCTCCTTGGGTGCCAACAACTTCTTCGCCGCCCAATCGATTGCCACCGACATTGATATGTGGACCGTAAAGTTCGACCACCGCTTCGGCCAGAACGATACGATCTCCGGCCGCTGGTTCAAGAGCAAGCAGGGCGATCTGACCCCATTCGGCCAGGGGCTGCCTGGCTTCGGCAACATTGCCAATCGGCAGAAGGACTCGGGCAACGTCACCTACACGCACCTCTTCAGTGCGACCCAGGTGTTGGAAGCGCGCTTCGGCTTCGATGACTCTTCGCAGTTTCTGCAGATGCAGAATTCCGACGCTCCGACCACCGTCGGGCTGAAGCCCCTGTCGAGCACAAACCTGGACGGCATGCCGCGTATCAACATTTTGAACTACACGCAGTTCGGTAACCAGGCGAACTGGTCGGACTTCATCAAACGCTACACGATGGGCGCGACGATGACCTGGATCCGAGGCAAGCACAATATCAAGTACGGGGCCGAAAGCCAGGTATCGGACTACAATCCGAAGAATGCGCTGGTCAGCCGTGGGCTATGGCAGTACAACGGCCAAGCCAGCGGCGACGAGTATGCCGACTTCCTGCTGAGCCATGCGCGGTTGAAGCAGTTCGGGGCCCCGGCCATCGGTGGCGAATTGAAGATGCGCGACAACTTGATGAGTGCGTTCGTCAACGATGACTGGAAAGTGAGCCAGCGGTTGACTGTGAACTTCGGTGTGCGTTACGAGTATCATTTCCAGCCGGCCGCCTACAACCTCGGCATGGTGAACTGGTGGCCGGATCGGTACAAGGGCGTTGGCACCTTGGAAGGATCGGGGATCGTCCAGGGCGGCGTGAACGGCATTCCGAAGTCTGGCGTCTACAACGATGCCAACAACATCGCTCCCCGGGTCGGCATCGCTTATCGCATCGCCGATGCGTGGGTGATCCGCGCTGGCGCGGGTCTCTACTACGACACCCGGACGGGCCAGATTGCCCAGGCGGCGTTCAACAATCCGCCCACTTTCGCGCAGGTGGAAGCGGACTGTGCCGCACCGGGTTCCCCGTGCCGGTTGAACACTCCCGACAACTGGACGTACGTCGATCCGGGCTA
Organism: Bryobacteraceae bacterium; assembly: GCA_046597015.1. Classification (GTDB taxonomy): domain Bacteria; phylum Acidobacteriota; class Terriglobia; order Bryobacterales; family Bryobacteraceae. The sequence continues at coordinate 3,420 of JBKJLJ010000587.1, read as the reverse complement.
TGACCCTACACGGATTCCGTTCCCAACCCGCACGACCGACCAGCAGCAAGTTTGGGGAACCGAAAAGAATTCGAAGTACGATAACGCCTGGCAGTACAATTTCAGTGTGCAACGGCAACTGCCGGGGAATGTGCTGATCGAATCTGCTTACGTCGGCACGAAGGGAACCAACCTCATGGCTCGCCGGAACTTCAACCCGATCATTCCGCAGGCGGACGGTTCCGCGGTTCGCCAGTATCCCGGCTTTGGCACGTTGTTGATCACCGCGCAGAATGGCTCTTCGACCTATCACTCGTTCCAGACGACGGTGAAGAAACGGAGCAGGTTGACGACGATGCAGGGCGCCTACACGTGGGGCAAAACGCTCGGTAACGGCGACGACAATGCGCGGTTTTTCACGAGCATCTTCGCAACGCCTTGGAACGACTTCAGCCGTGCCAAGGGACCGGCCAACTTCGACCGGACGCATCGCTTGACGGTTGTACTGAATCAGGATCTTCCGAGCAAGTTCACGGGCGGAGCGGGCAAGTTCCTGCTCAACAATTGGAGCTTGAACGCCTTCTTCGTCGCCCAGACCGGAACGCCGATCACGGTGTTTAACCGGGATAGCGGCCAGGGTTTGGGCGGCATCGCGACCGATCCTGCGGCCCCGTTCTTTTCGAACGTGAACGCTGGAGTGCCCCTGATCAATCCGGGTGACCTGAAGAAAAACCTGCGCACCTACATCAATCCGGCTGCGTTCTTCCGGGCGCCGCGCGGCACCTATGGCAATTCCGGTCGCGGCATGTTCCGCGGACCCGGACAAACCACCGTCGACTTCTCGGTCTTCAAGGACTTCAAGTTCGCCGAGCGGTTCAACATGCAGTTCCGGACCGAAATGTTCAACATTCTGAACCAAGCCAACTTCGGCAACCCGGGTAACAACATCGACAACGCCAACTACGGGCAGATCACGTCGACTTCAGTGAATGCGCGGTTGGTCCAGATGGCTCTGAAGTTCACCTTCTAAATCATCAATGACAGCGTGGTTATTGTCGGGACTGCTGCTCTTCCAAGGGATGGGCGGCGGTCCACGACCGGTAAAACAAGCGGGCGGGCCGAAGGTGGCCGCGCCCGCTTTTACTTTGCGGGACGTGCCGATGGGCCTCACCGCGAAGCACCGCTACGGCGATGGGACCTCGAAGTACATTCTGAGCATGACCGGCAACGGCGTCGCGATCATGGATTTCGACAACGACGGCAAGCCCGACCTGCTCTTCGCCGATGGCGCCGCGCCAGTGCTCTACAAGAACACGGGCAAGGGCTTCGTCGACATCTCGGCCGGAAGCGGGTTCACGGCTCGGCCCTGGGGCCAGGGCGTCTGCGCCGGCGATTTTGATAACGACGGCTGGACGGACGTTCTGCTGACTTACTACGGCGCGAGTAGGCTCTATCGCAACGAACAAGGCAGATTTCAGGACGTGACCAGCGCGGCGGGCATGCCGACTGATGGCAAGCGCTTTGCGACCGGCTGTGCGTTTGTCGACTACGACCGCGATGGGTTGCTCGACCTCATCGTATCGAACTACGTCAGCTTCGATCTCGCTACCGCCGCCCAGCCTGGCGCGACGAAATACTGCACGTGGCTGGGTCTCGAAGTCTTCTGCGGCCCGCGTGGCTTCCCCACCGATCGGCCCATTCTCTATCACAACGACGGAGCCGGCAAGTTCCGCGACGTGAGCGAAAAAGCGCTGAAAGGCATCAGCGGGTTGCACTACGGGCTGGGAGTGGTGACGTCTGATTTTGACGGCGATGGGTGGATGGATATCTACATCGCCTGCGACTCGACTCCCGGCATTCTGCTGCGGAACAATCGCGACGGCACGATGACCGATGTGGCCGTCGAGGCTGGCGCGGCCTATGGCGCCGACGGCGAGGAGCTAGGCAGCATGGGAGTGGCCGCCGTCGACATCGACGGCGATGGACGGCTCGATCTTGTAAAGACCAACTTCATTGACGAAACGCCGAGTTTGTATCGAAATCTAGGGGACTGGTTCTTCGTCGACGCGACGCAAGAGACCGGCTTTGGTCGCGATGCGACCGCCGTGGGCTGGGGCGTCGGCGTGATGGATTTCGATATGGACGGCCGGCCGGATCTGATCATGGCGAACGGCCATATTTATCCGGAGTTGAAGGCGGCGTACCGCCAAAGCAAGAGCCTCTATTGGAACGGCGGCGGCGCGTTTGCGACGATCCGGACCGGGGCGGCGACGGCGTCGCGCGGGCTGGCCGTGGGCGACCTCGACGGGGACGGTGTGGCCGAGGTGGTGGTGGCGAACATGAACGCGGCCCCTTCGGTGTACAAGGTTGAAGGGAAGCGCGGGGCCAGCCTCGGCGTTCGTTTGGAAGGGACGCGGGGTAATCGGAGCGCGATCGGCGCGCGGGTGAAAGTGACCGTGGCGGGCAAGACACAGACCGACGAGGTACGCAGCGGCGGAAGCTATGGGTCCCAGCACGACTTCACATTGCTCTTCGGCTTGGGCACGGCCAAGGAGGCCGAGCGGGTGGAGGTCCGCTGGCCCAATGGAGACACCGAAGTGATGGGTAAGCTGGAGGCGGGAGCAATGTACCGAATGAAGGAAGGGGCCGGCGTAGTCGGGCGGGTGCCGTGGCGTTAGTCCTGGCGCTGCTTTTGTTCGGGGCACAGCTCGGGGCAAATGAGTGGTTGCAGAAGGGGATTGCGGCCCTGAAGGCAGGCAACGTCGTGGAGGCCCGCGCGGCGCTGGAAGAGGCCGTGAAGCTAGCTCCCAGCGAGCCGGTGATGTGGCTGGCCGTGGCCGATGCGCGACTGCGGAGCGGGGAGGCCGGGTTGGCCGTAGCGGCGATGGACCAGGCGGGGAAGTTGGCCCCGGGGTCGCCGATGGTGGACCGGGGCCGGCTGATGTTCGCCCGGCGAATGGGCGAGGTGGGCCAGGGGTTGCTCGACGCCCGGCAGGAGAAACGGGCCGAAGCGGTTTTGCAGTTGGCGGTGAAGGCCTTCCCGAAGGAAGCCGAGTTGTGGCGGCTGCTGGGTTTGGCGCTCTACGCCCAAGGGCGGAATGCGCCAGCCGTAGCGGCCTTCGTGGCGGCGATTGATTTGGCTCCGGAAGAAGAGAGTTTGTACGCGGGGCTGGAAACGCTGCTGCCCGCGGGCAAGGCGGTGGACGCCAGACTGGCCAAGTACGTCGCCGGGCACGCGGGGTCAGCGTTGGGATGGTATTTGTTGGGGCTGGAACGGGGCGACGCGGCGTTGTGGGCGAAGGCTTGGGCGTTAGACTCGAAGTTCTGGCCGGCCGCGTTTGCGCTGCATAAACGGGCGGAGCCGGCGCGAGCGATAGAACTGCTGGAACGCGTCGTCGAGTTGAACCCGGAGTACGCCCCGGCCTACTATGCGCTCGCCCA